>NZ_PNCN01000009.1:0-33338 GCF_005886135.1 Pseudoalteromonas sp. S4741
AGGCCTGCCCCGACCCTTCGCTGAGGCTACTCCCGCCGGTACCGTCAGTATCTAGTGTGTCAAAGTCGCTCGCTGAAAAGGCAGCTGATGAAGAAGCAAGAGCGATAAGTGCAAATGTTTTGTGTAATGTTTTCATAATTTAATCCTTCAAAATGTAATGCAATGGTCTATCAAAAAATTGTGTCTGGCTATCACAGTCCTTGTTATTCTCTTTCATAGGCTTCCTTGCCTATTTAGGTTGTCTTTGGCAACTCAGAATATACTTAGACTTGTCTTATGCTTTCGAAAATTCTTCTTTTGATAGCTCACCGTTTTGGTCAGTATCAAGCTCTGAGAACATGCTCATTAATTTTGCATCAACCGATGCTTCGCTTTGGCTAATAGCGCCGTTACCGTCAGTATCTAGTGTGTCAAAGTCGCTCGCTGCAAAGGCAGCTGATGAAGAAGCAAGAGCGATAAGTGCAAATGTTTTGTGTAATGTTTTCATAATGAGTATTCCTTAAAATCGTTTAAATTATGGGGGAGCTTTTAACTCCCAAAACTTTAATAGCTTAGGGTTATGCTTTAGAGAACTCTTCTTTTGATAGCTCACCGTTTTGGTCTGTATCAAGCTCTGAAAACATGCTCATTAGTTTTGCATCAACTGATGCTTCGCTTTGACTGATCGCGCCGTTGCCGTCAACGTCTAGCTTATCAAAGTCGCTTGCTGCAAAAGCAGCTGATGAAGAAGCCAATGCGATAAGTGCTAAAGTTTTATTAATGCTTTTCATAATCTATCTTCCTTCAAAGTTTATGTTTTATGCGATTAAGTGTTTTACTTTAAATCACGTTTCGTTCTATACAGCCTGACTATTACAACTTCGATGCCAATAATATAAAAACTATAATTTTCAATAAATTAACCTGCAACTAGCTGAAAATGGCGCTATTTAACTCGTTATTTTGTTGCTTTTTAGCAACAGTAGATGAGGCAATAAAATTAAAACAATAAAAATCAAAGAGTTGAGTTTAAGGAAAGCCCCACACAGTCGATGAGCAATCGCTAAAAAAGAGGATTAAATAAACAAAAAGGAAGGTGAGTTAAGTTTAATTTTGTTATAAACAAAAAATTAGAATAAAAAAACATATTTAACTAATTGTTTTTAATAAATTTATAAAATAAATTTGAAATAGATTTTAAAAATAACAACAACACATGGCTATTTGTTGCAAAAGAGCGAAAATGTTAGAGCTTGTTGATATTTTAGAATTGTAAAATGTTCAGCGTCGAAAGATAACAGGCCTTATACAATTTCAAATTCAAGTGCACTAGGGTCAATGAAGTGATCTCCCATCAGGGTTTTCATTTGCTCTTCACTGGCAAATAATCGAATTCCGCAATATATACCTTTAGCATGTTTTTTCACGCTGCATATTTGCCCTTCGTGCTTTGTATCTTCATCAAAGACTACAATACAACGCATATCTTTAATGTCGTCAATTTCTTGGGTTGTTTTAATATCAAACATAACACCCGTTAACGAAATATCTTTTATAACACCTTCAAAGGAGGGGCGATCATCCGATAATTTTAACTTGGCAGGAAACAGCGTCGGTATACGCGCTTGCGAGCGCAGCTCAAATAACTGTACTTGTGATGGATAGTCGATAAACAATAACTTAGCCGGGTGAGATGCTACAGACATAAGCTGCTGACGAAACGCTAGTACATGCCCACCACTGCCCTCTATAAGCGCTCTTACCACCACCATCACACCATCGCGTAAATAATCACTTGCCATGGGGAGCCGTTTTGCATTGGGGTAATTTAGAATAATAAACTTTTTTTCTAATAAGCCTATAAACTCTGTTTTTACGCGTCGGCTACTGGTTGGTGTCAGTATTTCTAAATCGACCATGCCACCTGTGACGATTTGGCTTAACTTTTCCAAATTGGTTTTTTGCATAGTTCTTTCCTAATATTTAAAACGTTATCCACGCCAAAATGTTGGGGTAAATAGCACTAATAGTGTAAATATCTCTAAACGACCAAATACCATTGCCACGGTTAATATCCATTTTGCAGTATCGGTAATAGCGCCATAATGAGAAGCAACATCACCTAAACCAGGCCCAAGGTTATTTAAACACGCTGCCGTTGCTGAGAATGCCGTTATATTGTCTAACCCGGTGCCCATTAACGCTAACATAATAATAATAAAGACTAATGCATAAGCCGAGAAAAAACCCCATACTGCTTCAACTACTTTATCTGGTAGCGCCTTTCGTCCTAACTTTATAGAGTATATAGCTCGAGGATGCACTAAGCGGTTTAGCTCTCGCACCCCTTGTAGATAAAGTAAAAACACGCGCACTACTTTCATACCGCCGCCAGTTGAACCAGCACAGCCACCAATAAAACTAGAGAATATTAATAAAATAGGTAAAAACAAAGGCCAAGCAGAAAAGTTATCTGTGGCAAATCCTGCGGTGCTGCTCATAGATACAGCTTGAAACAATGCCTGATCGAGGGTTTCATCGCCATTGGCATAAACATCGTGAGATGAAAGTACCGTGAAACAAATCACCACCAGCGCGAGCTGAATACATAGAAACACTTTGAATTCAGGGTCACGAATGTAGACACTAATATTACGACTCGCTACAGCAGCATAATGCAGTGAAAAGTTAATGGCCGCGATAATTAAAAAGAACACACAAATAAAGTTAATTACTGGGCTATCAAAATGCCCCATTGAAGCGTCATAAGTAGAAAAACCACCAATAGCCACCGTAGAAAAAGCATGGCAAATTGCATCAAACCAACTCATTCCAGCGCTCCAATACGCCAAAGTACATGCAAGGGTAATAGACACATAAATATACCAAAGGTGTTTAGCAGTGTCGGCTATACGCGGGGTCATTTTGGAATCTTTTACGGGACCTGGAATCTCAGCCCGATACAACTGCATACCACCTACGCCAAGCATTGGCAGGATTGCTACCGCTAATACAATGATCCCCATACCACCAAACCACTGTAATTGTTGGCGATAAAACAATATCGATTTAGGCAGATACTCTATGCCTGTCAGTACGGTAGCTCCTGTAGTGGTTAAGCCAGAAAAGGCTTCAAACACGGCATCGGCTAAAGAGAGATTGGGTTCTTGTAAAAATACCAGCGGTAAGGAGGCAAACGTACCGAGTACCAGCCAAAATAAAACCACGATTAAAAAGCCTTCGCGGGCTTTTAAATCGCCATGCTCATGCCTATTTGGGTAATAAGCCATTAAGCCAATAACAACACTGAATATAAAGGCTAAAACAAACGGCACCCCTCCACCATCTTTATAAATTAAAGACACTAGCGCTGGTGGCACCATAGTAATACTGAATAGCGCAACCAATTGGCCAAGAATTTTTATGATGGTACGAAATTGCATTGAGCGTATCGCTTTTTTATTAGTAAATTAAAATAACTACTGTATGACTCGAAAATTTAATGTTTAACCATTAAATGGGATGAATGTAAGACTATTACTCTTTGATTGTTAACTCAACTGCGCCGTGGCTTAAATCAAAAATATCTTTGATGGCTTGCTGCGCTTGGCGACTATCAATGGTAATAGTCCACTCAATATTTGCAGTAAACTGCTTTTCAATATTAAGTACCTGAAAGTTCGTTTTTAAATGTTGCTCTATCGCCCCTTGCATACTGTATTCACTAAAGCCCACCAGCTCAGCACTCGGCACTTTCACCACGGTTTGTAGTTTTGCTAAGGCATTATTGAGTGAACCACCATAAGCACGCACCAGCCCACCCGTACCGAGCTTTATACCTCCAAAGTAACGTGTTACCACAGCGGTCACTTCACCTAAGCCTGAGCCCACTAGCACATTGAGCATGGGTTTACCGGCGGTGCCATTGGGCTCCCCGTCATCAGAAAAACCATAAACATGGCTGCCCCCTGGGTTACCTGCAACATGTGCCCAGCAATTGTGGCGTGCATCGCTGTATTTTTCTTCAATATTTTTAATAAAGGCTTTCGCAGCATTTAGATCGGGCGTGTGACCTATGTGAACGATAAAGGTACTTTTTTTAATTTCTTCTTGATGAAATACAGTTTCGGCTGGGTATTTATATTCAGACATAGCACTTACTTAGGCTTTAATTAAAAAAGTGGGGCCAAAAGGCCCCTTTGTATCCGTTTATTTTAGCGCGTATTGGCTAACTCGTCTTTAATAAGGATTTAGTCGAGTAATAAATTACGCGTCATATTTTCTAGGCTATCTTCGTGAACAATAATATTGTCCTCGATACGAATACCGCCAAAAGATTTAAACGCTTCGACCTTTTCCCAGTTAATAAACTGCTTATTATCTGTTTGTGCTAAATCACCCAATAAAGAGTCAATAAAGTACAAACCTGGCTCAATAGTAAACACTTGGTTTTTCTCAATTAAGCGAGTGCAGCGTAAAAATGGATGGCCTTCTGGTGGCGCTTGATGTGCCCCTGTTTCATCACGCATAAAACCACCCACATCGTGAACCTGTGCACCCAAATGATGCCCTAAGCCATGCGGGAAGAAAGTTGAGGTAATTTGACGCTCAACAATTTCCGCTGCCGGTAGTTTAACAATATTAAAATCACTTAATAGCTGAGCAATACGGTTATGACAATCAATATGCAGATCGCCATACAGTAAACCTGGCTTTAAGCTTTTTCCTAACTCAATTTGATGCGCTGTCATAGCGTTAACTAAGTCAGCAAACTCACCCTGCTTTTTAAAGTCGTAGGTACGGGTAATATCTGCAGCGTAACCATTAAAGTTAGCGCCCGCATCAATTAAAAATGAATTATGCGTTTGTGGTGCTTTTGGCTCAAAATAAGTGTAGTGCAAAATAGCGCAGTTTTCGTTAAGGGCCACAATATTACCATATGGCATTTCGTTTTCACTTTGACGCGTTGCCATTAAGTAGGCTTGCTGAATATCAAACTCACTACCACCATTAAAAAACGCATCACGCGCTGCTTTATGGCCATCAACCGCAATGCGATTAGCATTACGCAAACACTCAAGCTCATATTGCGTTTTATAAGCACGGTGGTAATGAATATAGTTAAGTACTGGCTCAGGGTTCATAATACTAAAGCCAAGTGCTTGTGCTACTTCGAGGTATTCACCAATGTAGGCAAATTTAGCTTTATCGTAAGGTAGTAGCTTTTCAACCTGATCAGGTTGTAATAATAATTCAATATCGAAGTATTCTGCCCAAAAATTTCTTGGCTCATCAGGTACTTTATGCCAAAAATCAATTGGGCGATAAAAAATAAGTTTTGGCTTATCGCTACCATTTACCACAATCCAGCAATGTGGATTATCAATAACCGGTAGCCACGCTTTAAAATGAGGGTTAACTTTAAACGGGTAATACATATCATCTAAAAATTGGCGCTTAGCTTGGCCTGAATGAATGACTAATCCTTCTAACCCTTCTTGCTCACAAATAGTACGTGTACGCTGTTGCAATGTTGCAATATGTTCGGCGTATAAAACGGCTAATTTTTCCATAATAAACCCATCTGTTAAATTTAACTTGCTTTGAGTCTACCACTTATACACAAAGCGCTCAAAAAAGAGGGATACTTACTGTGTAAATATCCCTCTGTGGTTGTAGATTTATTTTTACTATCCGCCCATCGTCATTTCTAATATGGGGGCTAGAAGGTTTCCCTCCCGACCAAGGCGAGTATGATAAACCTGCCGATAAGCAAATACATTTTTTACATAATCTCGGGTTTCTCTGTAAGGAATAAGCTCAACCCATAGCTCAGCCGGCATTGCCTCTTCAGGTATCCAGCGTTTAATACGATGGTACCCAGCGTTATAAGATGCTGTAGCTAGCACCTCATTGCCGTGGTTTTTCTTTTTTAAATACTGTAAATAACGAGTCCCAAGACGAATGTTGGTTTTTGGTTGATACAAGCGACGATTAGAAACCGTGCCTTTATTAATATACTTTGCCGTACTTGGTAATAGCTGCATTAACCCGCGTGCATTTGCATGAGAGCGCGCATCAGGTGCAAATGAGCTTTCGCGACGTGCAATGGCAATACTCCAAGTTAGGTCAATTTTGCTTCGCTTGCTGTAACGCTCAAACATTTCTTGAAATGCAAAAGGGAAACGCAAATCCACATAATCCCATGCTTTTATTTTTGCTAGGGTGAATATGGTACTATCAAACCAATCCAGCTCGGCTGCAAGTACCGACGCAGCTAATTTTTCATCATCAGCTGAGGTATCAGTTAAATAATTCCACTCACGTCGAGCGGCAGTAAAGCGCTCTAATTCATACAGGGCTTTGGCACGCTTAAAGCCCGGTGCGTTACTCACTCTTGTTACTAAAGCTTGATTTACATTAACGGGCAACTCATTTAAGTCAACCGGTATCCCCAAACGCGCAGCGGCTAAAAAACCGTAATAATCACGGTTAGCGGCCACTTTAGTCCAAATTGCCTTGGCTTTTTCATGATCTGCGCGTTTGTCATAACTATAAGCAAGCCAATACTGTTGCCCTAAGCTAAGATTTTCTTTACCTGTAAAAAATGCCGCAATTCCCTCCCAATCTTGGGTTTTGAGTAGATTAGCTAACTGCCATTGCATTAATTTACGATCTTGGCGCTCTTTAGGTACTTTATTTAAATAGAAGCTCGCTTGGCTATTGCCGCTCGACGCCAATGAAAGCGCAAAGGTATAATATACATCCGCTTTTTCATCATCAGTGTAATCAAATAACCCCTCAATTTTTTGCCACGCCTTTAATGCCAACTCTTTATCACGCCAAATTAAACGCTTAATACCATAAAGCGCTATTTCACCCTCTTTCACTGTTTTGCGCTTATAACGGTATAACCCCGCCGCTGCACTTGGGTCACGTCTTACTTTTGAGTATAAATCGGCTAAGTAGCGCTCATTGGCTGGCAACAATGTTTTTAAATAAGGCAGTAAACGATAAGACCCACCTTGTGCCGCTAAAGTGACCCGTTGCCAAACAACATCGGGCGTTAAATAACCATCTTGACGCCAGCGTTTAAAAAGGCCATCGCATTCACTGGGCTGCGACTCACCCACTGTCCATAAGTCGGTTACCTGATTGAGTATTGCTTTTTTAGGCGCACCAAGATCAAGCTGAAAAGTAAGGTGGGTACAAGTAAGCTCACTGTCAGAGGTTTCACGATAGTTTTTAATAAACGCTGCTTTTTGATTTCTGCGTTTTAAATAGTTTAACCATGCTTTACGCACTGGCCACTCTAATGGCGTATGTTCATAAATAGTGAGAAAATTTTCTATCTCTGTTTGGTGGGCTAAGCTGGGGTAACGTTCCCAATATGCTTTTTCAACATACGGTTTAAGCGGATGAGACAATGAATCTACCGCTTCTTTAAAATTTTGATAATTGCCATAGCGCGCCTGTTTTTCAGCGTCTAAAAATGCATCAATATCAGTTTTCGCATTGGCAGAGGTAAAAGAAAGAAATAGAGTCGCTGCCGCTACGCTTAATAAGTATTTTTTCATAATGTCCTTTAGGGCATGTAACCTTTAAGGCTGGCGAAGTGTGGCGAAGAGCAAGTAAACAACAGCACATACACAGCTGTACTATTTATTCTAATAAAACCCAAGCTATGAACACTAAGACAGCGCAATAAAATGAATAAAGAAAACTTTCAAACCCACCTTAGCACCAAACCAGCTATATTTTAACCAGACGTTTGTAACCAAGATAAATTTTTCGTTGCATTTTTAATTTAAAGCAAGCACACTGGTCTGAATATGAACTCATCGTACCAGTCTTAGTTCATCAACTAGGGAGAATAATAATGTTATATAAAAGCGATTCCTTTGAAGTTAGCTTCGTGAAGGAAAACATCGCCGAGTTTAAGTTTTGTGCTACAGGTTCTGTAAACACATTATCTCAAAAAACTCTTTCAGATTGCGCGGCAGCATTAAAAGAATTAGCCGCTAACACTGATATTAAAGGCATGATTTTTACCAGTGATAAAGACCACTTTATTATTGGTGCCGATATCTTCGAATTTTTACCTACTTTTACTAAGCCTGAAGCAGAATTAGTAACGTGGATCAAAGATGCAACTGACGTTTTTGATGCAATTGAAGACTTACCATTCCCAACACTCAGCGCTGTAAATGGCTTGGCGCTTGGCGGCGGCTGTGAGTGGGCACTTGCTACCGATTATCGTGTTGCAAGTGACTCAGCAAAAATCGGTTTACCAGAAGTTAAATTAGGCATAATGCCTGGGTTTGGCGGTACAGTGCGTCTTCCGCGCATTATTGGTGCCGATAACGCGATGATGTGGATCACCACAGGTAACGAAAATCGCGCAGCTGATGCCCTTAAAGTAGGTGCATTTGACGCAGTAGTTAGTGCAAACAAACTACAAGAGTCAGGCATAGCAACATTAGAGTTGGCGATTGCTGGCAAGCTAGATTGGCAAGCAAAACGCGCTATAAAATTACAACCGCTTAAATTAAACCGTGTTGAGCAAGGCATGAGCTTTGCAATGGCAGAAGGTATGGTTATGGGTAAAACCAAAGGCCACTATCCTGCTCCAGTTATGGCCGTTCGCACTATTAAAGCGGCAGCAAACTGCTCACGCGCCGAAGCAATGGCAATTGAAAATGCCAACTTTGCAAAGCTTGCTCGTACCAACGAAGCAGCTGCGCAAACAGGTATCTTTTTAGCGGATCAATACATTAAAGGTAAAGCACGTAAATTTGCTAAGCACAGCGATGTAGAAATTAAACAAGCTGCTGTTTTAGGCGCAGGTATTATGGGCGGCGGTATTGCATACCAATCTGCTTATAAAGGTACACCAATCATAATGAAAGACATCCAACAGGATGCACTTGATTTAGGTATGGGTGAAGCGTCTAAGCTATTAGGTGCAAAAGTTAAGCGCGGCCATATGCCGATGGAAAAAATGCTAGCAACGCTTAGCAAAATCAAACCAACGCTTAACGATGCAGATCTACAAAACGCCAACATTATTGTTGAAGCGGTAGTAGAGAACCCTAAAGTGAAGCAAGCCGTACTTGCTGATCTTGAAAAGAATATGCCAGAAGGCACTGTGCTCACGTCAAATACATCAACTATTTGTATTGACCTACTTGCAGAAGCACTTGAAAAACCAGAAAACTTCTGTGGTATGCACTTTTTCAACCCAGTACCAAAAATGCCATTAGTAGAAATTATCCGTGGTGCAAAAACCTCAGACAAAACTATTAATGCCGTGGTTGATTACGCACTTAAACTAGGTAAATCGCCGATTGTTGTTAACGATTGCCCAGGCTTTTTTGTAAACCGTGTTTTATTCCCTTACTTTGCAGGCTTTAGCAAATTAGTGGTTGAAGGCGCTAACTTTGCAAAAGTAGATAAAATCATGGAAAACGTATTTGGCTGGCCTATGGGTCCGGCTTACCTACTTGATGTTGTCGGTATTGATACGGCTTTCCATTGTACTGGCGTAATGGCAGACGGCTTCCCTGAACGTATGGCACGTGCAGAGAAAGATCCAGTGACTGTTTTTGCTAACGAAAAACGTTTTGGCCAAAAGAACAAAGCAGGTTTTTACAAGTACGAAACAGACCGTCGTGGTCGTCTTAAAAAATCGCATGACCAAACAGCGATTGAACTACTTGCACCAATTACAGACGCACCAAAAGAATTTGATAAACAAGAAATCATTGACCGTTGTATGATCCCAATGCTCAACGAAGTGCTACTTTGTTTACAAGAAGGCATTGTTGCTTCTCCTCAAGAAGCTGATATGGCACTTGTATACGGTGTTGGTTTCCCTCCATTTAGAGGCGGCGCGTTCCGTTACTTAGATCAAACAGGTTTAGCTAACTTTGTTGCAGCAGCAGACAAATACGCTCACCTAGGTGCGATTTACCAAGTATCAGAGCAAACTCGCAAGTGGGCTGAAGAAGGCCGTGTTTTCTATAAGGTGGAAGGTTAATATCATGAATAATCCAGTAATTGTAGATTGTATCCGCACACCAATGGGTCGCTCAAAAGGCGGCGTATTTAAAAACAAACGTGCGGAAGACTTAAGCGCTCATTTAATGAAAGGCTTATTAGAACGTAATCCAGCAGTTGACCCTGCGTCAATTGACGATATTTATTGGGGTTGTGTACAGCAAACATTAGAGCAAGGCTTTAACGTTGCACGTAACGCATCTCTACTTGCAGGCATTCCACATTCAGTGCCAGCAACCACAGTAAACCGTTTATGTGGCTCATCAATGCAAGCATTGCATGACGCTGCTCGCGCTATTATGACTGGCGCTGGCGATACTTACCTAATTGGTGGTGTTGAGCACATGGGGCACGTACCTATGACTCACGGTAATGACTTTCACCCAGGCTTAGCAACATCAATTGCACAAGCGTCTGGCTCTATGGGTTTAACCGCTGAATACTTAGCAACACTTCACGGTATTAGCCGCGAGCAACAAGATGAGTTTGCTTACCGCTCGCATCAACGCGCTCACGCTGCGACTGTTGAAGGCCGTTTCCGCCGCGAAATTTTAGCAATGGAAGGTCACGATGCTGACGGTTCACTTATCCTAGTTGAAGATGACGAAGTAATTCGCCCTGAAACAACCGTTGAAGGCTTATCTCAACTTCGCCCAGTGTTCAACCCTGCTACGGGTTCTGTTACAGCGGGTACGTCTTCAGCACTTTCTGATGGCGCATCAGCTATGTTAGTGATGAGCGAAGAAAAAGCAAAAGAACTTGGCTTACCAATTCGTGCATATATTCGCGCGATGGCCGTTGCCGGTTGCGATCCATCAATCATGGGTTACGGCCCAGTACCAGCAAGTAAAAAAGCATTGGCACAAGCTGGCATCACTATTGATGACATCGATGTTGCTGAACTTAACGAAGCATTCGCAGCACAATCACTCCCCGTACTTAAAGACTTAGGTTTAGCGGATGTGGTTGACGAAAAAGTGAATTTAAATGGCGGCGCTATCGCACTGGGTCACCCTCTGGGTTGTTCGGGTTCACGTATTAGCACCTCACTTATTCACTTAATGGAAGACAAAAACGCAAAATACGGTTTAGCAACTATGTGTATTGGTTTAGGCCAAGGCATTGCCACTGTATTTGAACGTGTTCAAGACTAATTAGTGTTGAATATGTAAAACCAGCTTGGTGATTAAAAAGGCGAACTAGCGCAAGTTAGTTCGCCTTTTTTATTTGCCAAATTTTAAAGCGCTATACTAACGCAATTTAGATTTGTGTTGTTGTGATCGGGTTTATAATTTAGCGTTGATATAAATAAACTGAAGTTTAAACTGATCCAGATCTAAGTAAAATAGTTAATATATACTTAAAATTACGCTAAACTTTGGCGCAACAAAAAATCTGACTACTCGTAAAGTCACAGATTTGAAAACTATTTACAGGCATACGTACTATGAATTTTGATAATCCCGATCACCAATTAGATGCCATTGGCCTTCGCTGCCCCGAGCCAGTAATGATGGTACGTGCTGCTATTCGTAAAATGAACGACGGTGAAACACTGTTAATAACCGCTGATGATCCATCAACCACCCGTGACATCCCCAGCTTTTGTGTATTTATGGATCACACGCTGGTGGCTAAAGATGCCAATGAAGCACCATATAGGTATGTAGTGAAGAAAGGGTTGTAGCTAAATTTTACCGCCTGATTCAAGATTATCTCCATTTGGATGTTGTGAAACACTTGCACCAAACTCATCAAAACATCCACTATCTTTAGTTCCTTTTACCGACTCTATAAATAATTTTTTTATATTTATCTCTTCTTCAAAAACCTTCATCCAAATACTGAAGAAACCATTTGATAGCATTTCTCGAACAATAGTTCTTTGTAGGGCTTGTTTGTCAACACAGTTTTGAAAGTCTTCATATGCATTTAGCGCTATCATCCATACATTTAGCCTTTGAACCCTGCGATCCTTAGCAACACCACTCAAATCAGAGTTAATACTATTATTTAGACCTAATAGATTAATTGTATTTATTGCAAGTTGCTTATCATGCTCGTTTAATCCATCTTTTGGTTCGATAGTTCCATCTTGCTTATATTGAATAGCTCTAAAGGTATTATCTCTATCGGGAAGAAAAATAGATCTTAAATCGACCTCTTTAGCTCCTTTAGTGGAATTACAATTCACACAGGCTAGTAAGAAATTACTCCACTCTTTTTGTAATTCGGGCTTTGCAAAATCACCGCTTTTAGGCTCAATATGTTCAACAGCTAAATTAGTCTGAATACATCTTTCACAATAGCTGCAGTACTGACCAATTTTAATGCCATTCCACTCGCCGATCCCCACCCTATCTAAAAGGTAGTCAAAAGCGTCTTCATACCTATTAAATGCAGCAACAGGTGTTGCACCCTTTTTTACTGGTCTCATAATTCAAAACCAGTTCTAGCTGTATATTTACGTTCTAGAAAAGCTTGATAAGCTGGGTTATCAGAGTAAGGTTTAATTAACTCAGCTAATTGAGTTTGATATTTTTGATGAAATTCTGATGGTGAAAGCCGATCATTATCTAACGTTTCTAAAAAGCTATGCGCGACCTCTTTTAGTAACTCATATTGAACAGAGACATCAGGTCGCTTTACTCCCATATTTTTCGCAATCTCTTCAATCCCTTTATTCGAATACTCAGTCAAAGGTTCACCATCCAACATTATTAGTTCATCGCTTGATCTGAGTGATTGAATTAGAAATGGGGAGTGTGTTGTACAAATAAATTGAATTTTAGGGAATACAGTTCTCAAATCTTCAATTACACGTCTTTGCCATTTTGGGTGGAGGTGTAAATCAAGCTCATCAATTAGTACAACTCCTTCTGTTTTTTCGCAGACTCTTTCTTCCAAATGAGGGTTCAATATTGCAGCCCTTCTAGCTATGTCACAAAAAAGCCCTAATATTGTTCTCTGTCCGTCACTCAAGTGTTCAAATGGTGTAGAGCTTCCATCCTCAAACCTAACCATTACCCTTGATTCATCAAAATCAAATCCAAATCCCACACAACTTTCTAAAGCTTTTTTGGCAGCATATTCGATTGCCGTTTTCATTGGTGACTTTATTTTCTTTTGTAATTCTGCTAATTCAAGCTTCAGTAACCAAACAGCAATAGATTTATCATCTGCTCCAGTATGAAAACAATCTAAATAAGGTTCAAACCTTGAATATTGCTTCTTTGCAGAATCTTCAATATCTATTTTATCTTTAGATATCCACAGACGATCACACTCATAAAAAGCAATTAAAGGTAAATCAAAATTGGTTCCCTTTTCGATGTAGTTGAGTACATCACTTCCAAGTGTTGAAAGGTTTAATGAATACTCTTTCCCATTGTAGGTCTTAGTACCGCTATTTTGATACTGAATAGTCCCGCTTATATACGTCTCACTATTTCCCTCAAAGCGAATTCGTGTCCACTTTACTTTTCCATAAGTAAAAGTATTAAACCTATTAATAATAGGAAACTCACCAAATGCTTCAATTCTTGTAGTCTGTGCCTTATCAAAACGTCCATTATTTTCGATCTCCCTAACCTCATCAAATTTAATTGGTCTCAGGTTATCATTACTCTTAATGTAGGCATGAGCCCAGCCGGCTAGAGATATTGCTACAGCTTTAAGAAGAGAGCTTTTACCGCAACCATTCACACCAACAATCAAATTAAACTCTGAGTTCAATGTGAATTTTGAGTCGGAAAACAATTTAAAGTTTTGAATGAAAATGCTGCTTAACATGGTGTTCGCTCTGTACTAAATACAACAGTAATATGAAAGGACTATAGCATAAGAATATACAAACTCTGTAATTTAGAAGTTGATTAAGCCCACTATAAATTTACTTTAGGGCTCAATAATCTTTAAAATATTCACTTCTTCGTAATCGTTACTTGCGGCTCATCGTAGTCACTAAAATCAATGCTGACTATATACGACCCTTTGATTGCGGGTGTGTAGCTAAAGTAATTATAAATGGTATTACAGTCGGCGCGTGTTGATTGGCCGAGTGTTAGGCTTTGCCCTGATGGCTGTGAATCGCTGTAGCCACAGTTAAAACCTTCACTAAAATCTGCATCCGCTATTTTAAATTCGTACACTTTGCCTGGGGTCGAAAACCTAACTTGGGCTTGGTAAAGCGCAGGCCCAACTTGTTTAAATTGATATTGAGGTTCGGCATCCCATAATGTGAAGTCCCCTCTTAAATAAATACTGCGATCCAATTCTTGCTGCGGCAACACGTCGTTAATTGAAATTTGGCTGGTACAAGCACTCAATAAGCCCACTAAGGCTAACGTGAAAATGCGTTTCATTGGGAGCTTCATGGTGAATCCTCTATTAACTAATATAAATAAAACACTAAAAAGCCAGCATAATGCTGGCTTTTTTAATAGCTGTTAGCTGTTATTTTTGTAATACAGAAATATCTGCAATTTCTAAAAATAATCCACTTAACTGACTTAAAAGCGCAAGGCGGTTTTGCTTAACCGCTTCATCGTCGGCCATTACCATGACATTGTCAAAAAAGTTATCAACACTGTCACGAATGCCAGCTAATTGGCTTAATGCCTCTTGGTAGTTTCCGTCGCTGTATAGTGGCGCTAAGTCGGTAGCAAATTTTGCAACTTGAGAAGCCAGTACTTTTTCTGCGTCGTCACTTAGTAAGCTCTGATCGACATTGCCTTGGCTTGTAATGTCATTCTTAGCCAGAATATTACTTACACGCTTATTAGCGGCTGCAAGCGATTCTGCGGCGTCTAACGTACGAAAATGGCTCACGGCTTTAACTCGGCGGTCAAAATCAACAGGCTTCGTTGGACGACGCGCAAGTACCGCTTGAATCACATCTACTTCAATGCCTTCATCTTGATACCAAGCACGGAAACGCCCTAGCATAAATTCGAATACATCGGTTGATACATTTAGGTTAGTCAGCTTTTCACCAAACAAGGTTTGTGATTTAGCAACTAGGTCTAAAATATCAAGTGGTAGCTGCTTTTCTACCATGATACGTAATGCACCAATGGCCGCACGACGAAGTGCAAATGGGTCTTTATCACCTTTTGGTGCTTGGCCTATACCAAAAATACCCACCAGCGTGTCAAACTTATCTGCAATAGCCACTGCACAGCTGATCAAACTCGTTGGTAAGTTATCGCCGGCAAAGCGTGGCATGTACTGCTCGTTTTGCGCAACAGCGACATCTTCAGCTTCACCGTCATGACGTGCGTAATGCATTCCCATTACACCTTGTACGTCGGTAAATTCCATCACCATTTCGGTCATTAAATCGGTTTTACTTAATAAGCCAGCACGCGCTGCTAGTGCTTTATCTGCACCTAGTTGCTCTGCAATGTAACCGGCAAGTTCACTGATACGCTGTGACTTATCTTTAAGTGTGCCCAACTGCTTTTGGAATAAAACGCTGTCTAGCGACTCAAGTCGGCTTTCAAGTGTTTTCTTTTTATCTGTTTCAAAGAAGAACTGCGCATCAGCTAAACGCGGGCGCACTACTTTTTCGTTACCAGAAATAACCACACTTGGATCTTTACTTTCGATGTTAGAAACAAACAAAAACTTATTTAAAAGTTTGCCGTTTTGACCTAATAACGGAAAGTATTTTTGATCGTCTTTCATGGTGTAAATAAGCGCTTCGGCTGGCACATCTAAAAATGCTTCTTCAAATGTAGCTGTTAGCGTTACTGGCCATTCAACCAATGAAGTAACTTCTTCAAGTAAATCTTCATCCATAGCAACTACGGCATTAACTGCTTTTGCTGCGTCTTCTATTTGCGTACGAATTTGTGCTTTACGCTGTTCGTAGTCAGCTATCACGTAAGCTGATTTAAGTACGTCAAACACATCATCAGCATGGTTAATGCTAATTTTTTCTGGATGATGAAAACGATGGCCTTGCAGTTGATTGCTCACTTGCTTACCCAGTATCTCACCTTCTATTAGCTCACTACCCAGTAAAATAGTGACTGTATGCACAGGGCGAATAAATTGTGTTTTATTCGCGCCCCAACGCATTGGTTTAGGAATAGGTAATTTAGCAAGCGCTTTACTAATTGCATCAGCCATTAGTAATTTGGTTTCTTGCCCTGCTACTTTAGCAATATGTAATAACCACGCGCCTTTATCGGTTTCGAGTGTTTGCGCATCTTTTACTTCAATTCCACAACCACGAGCCCAACCCATGGCTGCTTTGGTTGGGTTGCCCTCAGCGTCAAATGCCGCTTTAGTTGCAGGGCCGCGTTTTTCAACTTCTTTGTCTTTTTGTTTAGCGTCTAGCGCTTTTATTTGTAAACCTAAACGACGAGGCGATGCATACCAGCTCACACCTTGGTGAGCAAGTTCTAAGCTTTCAAGTTCTGCTGTTAAGTTTGCAGCAAAGGCTTCGGCTAATTTTCGAAGTGATTTTGGTGGCAATTCTTCGGTGCCAATTTCTACTAATAAATTTTCTGCTGACATGCTTACTTATCCTTACACAGCGGGAAACCAAGCACTTCACGTGCATCGTAATAACTTTGTGCACACGCTTTTGATAATGCACGAACGCGTAAAATGTAACGTTGACGCTCGGTCACCGAAATAGCATGACGTGCGTCTAATAAGTTAAATGCGTGCGATGCTTTCATTACTTGCTCGTAGGCAGGTAATGGTAAGTTTGCTTCAATTAACTTTTGGCTTTCTGCTTCGCACTTATCGAACTGTGCAAATAAGTCTTCTACGTTTGCATGTTCAAAATTATAAGTAGACTGCTCTACTTCGTTTTGATGGAATACATCACCGTAGGTTACGCGCCCTAATGGACCGTCTGCCCATACTAAGTCGTAAATGCTATCTACGCCTTGAATATACATTGCTAAACGCTCTAGGCCGTAGGTAATTTCACCTGTGACCGGTGAGCATTCTAAGCCGCCCACCTGCTGGAAGTAGGTAAACTGGGTTACCTCCATGCCGTTTAACCAAATTTCCCAGCCCAGTCCCCATGCACCCAACGTTGGTGATTCCCAGTTATCTTCTACAAAGCGCACTTCGTGAGTGAGGGTATCAATACCCATCGCCGCTAAAGAGCCTAAATAAAGCTCTTGGATATTATCTGGAGATGGCTTTAACACCACTTGGAATTGGTAGTAATGTTGTAAGCGGTTTGGATTCTCACCGTAACGACCATCGGTAGGTCGACGACACGGTTGAACGTAAGCGCTCGACATAGGCTCTGGGCCAATTGATTTTAAAAATGTTTGCGGGTGAAATGTCCCTGCGCCCACTTCCATGTCAAGTGGTTGAATAATGACACAGCCTTGCTGTGCCCAATAATCCTGTAAAGCCAGGATCAAACCTTGAAAGGTTTTAACGTCATATTTTTGCATATTTTGGCTTTTTACTATCTGAGAAGTAGCGTGAAAATTACCCTCAGTATACCTTGTGCACACTCAGGTTTTAAGCAGTTTGTGCGTTTGAAAAAATAAAAAAGGAGCCTAAGGCTCCTTTTTTGTGATTACGATAATGTTTTATACGTCTAAGTTAACCACACGCAGTGCGTTCGTTTCAATAAACTCACGACGCGGCTCAACTTGATCGCCCATTAAAGTGGCAAATAATTGATCCGCTGCAACAGCATCTTCAATTGTTACTTGCAACATACGGCGTGCGCTAGGATCCATGGTGGTTTCCCAAAGCTGATTTGGATTCATTTCACCCAGTCCTTTATAGCGTTGAATGTAGATCCCGCGCTTAGACTCTGCGATCAACCATTCCAATGCATCCACAAAGTTATCAACAGGTTTTGTTTTCTCACCACGTTGGATATATGCACCCTCTGTGATGATATTAGCAATGTTTTTACCTGTTACAGCAATGCGTTGGTAGTCTCTTGATGTAATAAAGTCATAATGAAGTACGTGTGCTTTATCCACACCATGCTGACGAATATTCACAACTGGATAATACAAGTTACGCTCTGTATCGTGCTCAGTTCCCGCATGGAAAATAGTTGCATCTTCATCACGTTCAATTAAATCATCAACCAGCTCTTTAGTCCAAGCAATTACCTTAGCTTCGTCTGAAAGGTCTTCTTTTTTCAGCTCACTTTGGTAAATCAAACGGTTCATAACTGTGTTCGGATACTTACGCTTTAAGCGCTCGATAACTTTAACCGTGTTTTGATAATCGTGAACAATTGACTCTAATGCTTCACCATCAACCGCTTCAGCACTATCACTGGTGTACAGTGCTGCATTGCTTAGCGCTAAAGATGTAAGGTAATCAACTAATGCAGGGTCATCTTTAATATAGCGCTCTTGCTTACCTTTTTTCACTTTATAAAGAGGTGGCTGAGCAATATAAATGTAACCACGTTCAACAATTTCCGGCATTTGACGATAGAAGAACGTTAGTAGCAAGGTACGAATGTGAGAACCATCCACGTCGGCATCGGTCATGATGATGATACGGTGGTAACGTAGTTTTTCTGGGTTATATTCGTCACGGCCAATACCACAACCTAATGCAGTAATTAGCGTTGCCACTTCTTGTGAAGAAAGCATTTTATCAAAACGTGCTTTTTCTACGTTTAAGATTTTACCTTTAAGCGGAAGAATCGCTTGATTCTTACGGTTACGACCCTGCTTGGCTGAACCGCCAGCTGAGTCACCCTCCACTATGTATAGTTCAGATTGGGCTGGATCTTTTTCTTGACAATCAGCTAATTTACCAGGTAAACCAGCTAAGTCCATAGCGCCTTTACGACGTGTCATTTCACGCGCTTTACGCGCTGCTTCACGGGCGCGTGCTGCATCAATAATTTTGCCAACAACAATTTTTGCATCCAATGGGTTTTCCAATAAAAACTCAGTGAATTTTTCAGCCATTGCTTGCTCAACTGCCGACTTAACTTCGCTAGAAACTAGCTTGTCTTTTGTTTGTGATGAGAACTTTGGATCAGGTACTTTAACACTCACAACTGCAGTTAAGCCTTCACGCGCATCATCGCCCGTTGCATTACTGGTTGTTTTAGCTTTTTTGTTAAAGCCTTCTTTTTCCATGTAGTTATTAAGCGTACGCGTTAGCGCCGATCTAAAACCAGCTAAGTGAGTACCACCATCACGTTGAGGAATATTATTTGTGAAACAGTAAATGTTTTCTTGGAATGCATCATTCCACTGCATTGATACTTCTACACTAATACCATCTTCTTCACGTTCGTGAGTAAAATGGAATACCCCTTTATGCACTGGTGTTTTATTGCGGTTTAGGTATTCAACGAATGCTCTGATACCGCCTTCGTACTTAAAGTGGTCGCTTTTATTTTCTTCGCGCTCATCGCTTAATATGATACTTACACCTGAATTCAAAAACGACAGCTCGCGTAAACGCTTTGCTAAAATATCGTAATGAAAATCAAGGTTAGTGAACGTTTCGCCACTTGGCCAAAAACGAATTTCAGTACCATTTGTTTCAGAATCACCAATTACAGCTAGTGGTGCATCAGGTACACCCATAGTGTAAAACTGCTCATGAAGTTTACCTTCACGACGAATGGTTAGTTTTAATTTTTCTGATAATGCATTTACTACCGATACACCAACACCGTGTAAGCCACCTGATACTTTATAAGAGTTATCATCAAACTTACCACCGGCGTGTAGCACCGTCATAATTACTTCAGCTGCAGATACACCTTCTTCTTCATGTATAGAAGTAGGAATACCACGGCCGTTATCTCTTACAGATACCGAACCGTCTAAGTGAATAGTGACATAAATATCATCACAGTGACCCGCTAAGGCCTCATCGATAGAGTTATCAACGACCTCAAACACCATGTGGTGTAAGCCCGTACCATCATCGGTGTCCCCTATATACATACCAGGACGCTTTCTTACTGCATCTAATCCTTTAAGTACTTTAATACTCGACGAATCATAATTCTCAGACATGGTTAATCCCACTTATCTTGTTATTAGGTTGCCATGTTTCACGTGGAACATTTTTAGTTCTCGTTGCATGGGTTCCACCACAGCAGAAATACTTTCAGATAAAATTGAAGAAATAAATATTTGAGAACTACAGTGAGTCAATAACTGGCCCACTTTCTCTTTTGTATCTTCGCTTAGTTCTGAAGGTAGATCATCTATTAGCAATATAGATTGCTTATCTGTCTCTGACTCAATTAAGCTATTTTGCGTTACTTTTAACGCATACAACAATAACTTTAATTGCCCGCGTGAGAATACATTCTCAACACTGCTGCCAGCGACACTAAAACTAAAATCAGCCTTATGAGGGCCTTTACTTGTAAAGCCTTGGCGAGCATCTCGCTCAAAACTTTGCTCTAACGCATCACAAAGAGATTCACTCTCTTTCCAGCCTGCATTGAAGCTAATTTCTAAATCGCGTATTAGTGTTAATTCTGCACACATTTTATCAAAAAATTGCTGCTTAAACCTAGTTATATACGCGATTCTTAATTTATTTATTTGTTCTGCCAGTCTAACAAATTCTTTGTCCCAAAACTTGATTTGGTCAAAATAATTCTTAGGCTTAGATTTTAATAAGGCGTTGCGTTGTTTAAGCACTTTATTAAACGATTGCCATAAGAAAAAAAACTCATGTTCCACGTGGAACAAACCTAAGTCTAAAAACTTTCTACGCTCCTTAGGACCGCCAAAAAATAGTGAGTAGCTTTCTGGTGTTATTATTTGTACCGGCATTAACTGGGCAAGTTCAGATACTTTCCGACTCGCCTTACCCTGGATTTTTAAATTGGTTTCACCCGCTTGGGTTTTACTAATACCAATAGGGATAGATAAATCGTATAACGCTTTGCGGCCATGAATAACAAACTGATCTTGCTGGTGTGCAATAATACTTTTATGTTTAGAAGTTCGAAAAGATTTGCCGTGAGAAAGGTAATATATAGCCTCTAAAAGGCTGGTTTTTCCGCTGCCGTTTTCACCATAAATTATATTAACGCCGTTAACTGGTTCTAGCGTCAGCGCCTCAATATTACGAAAATATTTGAGGCTCAAATGACTTAAGCTCATTATGTATTTATGATCTTATAAACGCATAGGCATAACGACGTACATCGCTTCTTCATCGCCTGCACCTTCTATTAGTGCACTGCTATTTGAATCGGCAAGTGTAAATAACACATCTTCAGTTTTTAATGTATTTAATACATCAAGCACGTAAGACACATTAAACCCTATTTCTAAGTCATCGCCCTCGTACATTACTTCGACCACTTCTTCAGCTTGTTCTTGCTCTGGGTTGTTAGCCGTAATTTTTAATAAACCGTTTGATAAATTTAAACGTACACCACGAAACTTTTCGTTCGATAAAATCGATACGCGTTGAAATGCATTACGTAACCATTCTCTGTTAGCTGTAATTACTTTATCGCCACCGCGAGGTAAAACACGACGGTAATCAGGGAAACGGCCATCAACTAATTTACTCGTAAAAGTAAATTCAATATCAATAATACGGATGTGGTTAGCACCAAACTGAATAGTCACTAACTCTTGGTCGGCAACCATTAGGCGCATAATTTCTTGCACGCCTTTGCGCGGTATAATTAATTGGCGCTGTGTATTTAATGACTGACCTAGTTGCTTTTGTGCAATCGCTAAACGGTGCCCATCAGTGGCGACTGTTTTTATATCGCTGTTATCAACTTCAAACGACATGCCGTTTAAGTAATAACGCACATCTTGGTTTGCCATTGAAAAGTGCGTGCTTTCAAGTAATTTACGTAACTCTAAACGCGTTAGTTGAAATTCAACTTCACCATCCCACTGCTCTAAATTAGGAAAATCTTCAGCCGCTAATGTGGTCAATGAAAAACGACTTTTACCACTGGTTAAAAGTAGCTGATGGTCTTGCAAGCTTAAAGTAAGATCAGAACCATCCGGTAAACTTTTACAAATATCGAGTAATTTTTTAGCCGGTAATGTGAGCTTGGTATCGGCAACATCATCACCTACAAACACGCTCGCCACTAATTCAATTTCAAGGTCGGTCCCTGTCATTGAAAGCTGGCCATTTTCTACCACGAGTAATACGTTAGATAAAATAGGTAACGTATGCTTACGCTCTATGGCACCCGATACTTGCACCAATGGTTTTAAAAATTGTTCTCTTGATATTGTTATTTGCATAATAAAGTCAGCCCTAAGATGACAATGTTCTTATTAAATTTTGGTAATCTTCTTTAATCTCGTGGCTTTCGTCACGTAATGATTTAACTTTGCGACACGCGTGCAGTACTGTTGTATGGTCACGCCCACCAAAGGCATCCCCAATCTCAGGTAAGCTGTGATTAGTGAGTTCTTTAGATAATGCCATGGCAACTTGGCGCGGCCTTGCTATAGAGCGACTGCGGCGCTTAGACAGTAAATCAGACACACGTATTCTATAGTATTCTGCTACCGTACGTTGAATATTGTCTATGGTGACTAGCTTATCTTGCAGTGCGAGTAAATCACGCAGTGCTTCTTTTACAAAGTCGATAGAAATTGGGCGGCCGGTAAAGTTTGCATTAGCAATTACACGGTTTAAAGCCCCTTCAAGTTCACGTACGTTTGAACGTAATTTTTTAGCGATAAAAAATGCCACTTCATGCGGTAAATTAATTTTACTTTGCTGAGCTTTTTTCATCAAAATGGCAACGCGTGTTTCAAGCTCTGGCGGCTCAATCGCGATAGTTAATCCCCAACCAAAACGAGATTTAAGGCGATCTTCAACCCCTTCTATCTCTTTAGGATAACGGTCAGAGGTTAAAATAATTTGCTGGTTACCTTCTAATAATGCATTAAAGGTATGAAAGAACTCTTCTTGTGAACGTTCTTTATTAGCAAAAAATTGAATGTCATCAATCATGAGTGCATCAACACTGCGGTAATAACGCTTAAACTCTTCAATCGCATTATTTTGCAGTGCTTTAACCATGTCTTGCACAAAGCGTTCTGAATGCATGTACACAATTTTAGCATCTGGCTTATTGGCCATAATACCGTTGCCTACCGCATGTAATAAATGCGTTTTACCTAAGCCCGTACCACCGTAAATAAAAACAGGGTTAAATGCAGAGCCAGGATTATCTGCTACCTGAGTGGCAGCCGCTTTTGCTAATTGATTAGATTTACCCTCAACAAAACTGTCAAAGGTATAGTTTTCTTTAATGTTTGATTTATAACCCGATTTAGGAGCGGGCTCAACAACTGGCTTTTGTTCTCGTGGTTGTTGTTTTGCCGTTGCTTGCGTACTTGGTGCTGATTGTGTTTCAACTACCGGCGCAGCTTGTGCATTTAATAGCGGCTTGCTGCCTACATCAAAGCGTAATTCAGGGGCTTCTACACCACAAATTTCAACCAGTAACTCATTTATTCTATTTAGGTACTTTTCTCTTACCCAATCAAGTACAAAACGATTAGGCGCATAAATCGTCAAGGTATCTTCGGTACTTTCTGCTTGAAGTGGTCTGACCCACATACTAAATTGCTGCGAAGGCAATTCATCTTGCAATACATATAAACAACTTTGCCAAACCGACAGATACACAGTAAAACTCCCAGAGATATAATTTTTATTCCCGCACATCAATAATGATTCAAAAATCACACCTGTATTGCGTTTAAATGGCTCAATAAGCAGCCCAAGACCGACTATTATGAATGCACTTTATCCACAAGTAAAAGATTGATTTTTGTAAAATTGTTGATATCGATGTATAAATACAATAACAGACTGATTTAAATAGCTTTTTATTTTAAAGCTTGATTAGAGATCATAACAAAACTGGCAGCAGATCGCGACCACAATTTACGATCTAATTTACTTTTCCCATGCTTTTATTCACTTTTTATACAGGGGCTGTGGAAAACTTCTTATTTATGATGATCCTATCGGATCATCAAAATTGATCATAAATAAACATGCTTTACGCACTCTATTATGATTGACTTTTCGTCACTTCATCTATAATATCTCGCGCTCGCAATGGCACCTGTGCCAGGATCGCGACCTGCATAGGATGTTTTAACTTTAACCGATCGGATGAGATTGTTATGAAAAGAACTTTTCAACCTAGCGTTTTAAAACGCAAACGTACACACGGTTTCCGTGCTCGTATGGCAACTGTAAATGGCCGTAAAGTATTAGCTCGTCGCCGTGCTAAAGGCCGCAAAGTTCTTTCTGCTTAATTTATAAGTGGAAGACTTTAGCTTTGGCAGGGAGTTACGTCTGTTAACTCCCTCGCATTACTCTCGCATATTTAACGAACCCGCTCGGGCTGCAACTCCTTTCTTTACCTTATTAGCAAAACCAAGTGACCAGTCTAAACCTAGGTTAGGCCTTACTGTTGCTAAAAAACGTGTAAAAAAGGCATGTCAACGAAACCGTATTAAACGTCTTGCTCGCGAAAGTTTTCGTTTAAACCAACATACTCTCGATAATATTGATATTGTGTTGATGGTTAAAAGTGGCATTGATGAACAGTCTAATGAAGAATTAACCAAACAACTTACAAAGCTGTGGCGTAAGATTAATGAACGCTGCAAACCTGGTGCCCCTAAACCGCCACCATTTAAAAAACGCCCAAACAAATCAGCTAAATCGACTAAACAAACCCAATAGCAATAGAATTACAGGGTTAATTAAGGTATCTTTAGCTCACCTTTTAATCATGCGTTTAAAATCTCATAGTGAGTCTTTAAATACATGGTATCTATTCACTAAACATAACGTAGGGGCATGTACAACATGAGGTTACTTAAACCACTTGCTGCTTTACCAACACGTTGTTTAGTTTTATTTATCCGCGGTTATCAAAAGTGGATTAGCCCGCTATTGGGTCCGCATTGTCGTTTTAATCCAACATGCTCTAGTTACGCTATTCAAGCAATAAATTTGCATGGATCGGTAAAAGGGAGTTGGTTAGCTGTTAAACGCATATTAAAATGCCATCCTTTACATTCAGGTGGAGACGACCCCGTTCCTGAAAAATTAACCCGTATTAACCACCAACACGAGAAATAAGAGCTGTTATGGAATCGCAACGCACGTTTTTATTCATCGGCCTAATGCTAGTGTCGTTTTTATTATTTCAAGAATGGAATAATGACTACAACACACCAAAAGCCGATCCTAGTGCCACTACACAAACACTAAAAGCAAACTCACCGGAATCAGATGATTATGTTCCAGCTTCATCAGACTCTGGTTTACCTGCTTCAACTACTTTAGCTAAACGCTCAGTCATTGATATTACAACTGACGTGTTCAAAGTTAAAATTGACACCAAAGGCGGTGACATTGTTGAAACAAACTTAATTAATTATAAAGAAACCAAAGGCAGTGATGTTCCTTACATGCTACTTGGTGAGTTTGATGGTAAACAATACTTTTCACAAAGTGGTTTAATAGGTTTAAATGGCCCAGATGCATCTGCAAATGGTCGTCCTACTTACCAATCAGAGCAAACCTCTTACACCTTAACAGGTGATGAGCTTCGCGTTCCACTGCAATTTACCGACAGCAACGGTGTAAGCTTTACTAAGACTTATGTATTCAAAAAGGGTCAGTATGATGTTGGCTTAGAATATAAAGTTAACAACACCACCAGCGCGCCTGTACAAGTACAGCTTTACACACAAATAAAGCGTACCGTACAAGAAAAAGGCAGCATGGTTGATCAAAACTATTTAGGGGCTGCATACGGTACAGATGAGGAACCATACGAAAAGTATAGTTTTTCAGATATGGCCGATAAAAACCTAAACATTAATACCCAAGGTGGTTACGTTGCCTTTATTCAGCATTACTTTGTAAGTGCTTGGGTACCAATGCAAGATCAAGCGAATACACTTTATAGTTTAATCACTAAAAGTAACGCAGCTATTATTGGTGTTAAAGACGAAGCGGTAAATGTTCAAGCTGGTAGTGAACAAGTACTTACTGCAACTTATTACATGGGCCCTAAAGAGTCAGATAAACTTGAAGCGATTCACACTGACCTAGACTTAACCGTTGATTACGGTTGGTTATGGTTTATCTCTCAGCCGTTATTTGTACTATTAAAATGGTTACACAGCATTTTAGGTAACTGGGGTGTAGCAATTATTGCCATCACTATTATCGTTAAAACATTAATGTATCCACTGACTAAAGCACAGTACACCTCAATGGCTAAAATGCGTGCGTTACAGCCTAAGATGAAGGCGCTAAAAGAAAAGTATGGCGATGATCGTCAAAAATTCGGCCAAGCGACCATGGAAATGTACCGTAAAGAAAAAGTAAACCCTATGGGTGGCTGTTTCCCTATTTTACTCCAAATGCCAATCTTCTTAGCCTTGTTCTATGTATTCTTAGAGTCTACAGAACTTCGTCACGCTGAATTTGTACTTTGGCTAACTGACCTTTCTGCAAAAGACCCATACTACGTATTACCAATCTTATTTGGTGCGAGTATGTTTATAACGCAAAAACTACAACCTATGACGGTTACCGATCCAATGCAGCAAAAAATGATGACCTTTATGCCGGTTATCTTCTCTGTGTTCTTCTTATGGTTCCCATCTGGTTTAGTACTTTACTGGTTAGTGTCTAACCTTATTTCTATTGTCCAGATGTTGATCATCTACCGTGGCATGGAAAAAAAAGGAATTAAAGTAAGGGGCGATTAAACTCCCTACTTATATAAAGGCGACTTAGGTCGCCTTTTTTATTGTCAATTTTTTATAACAGCATTCGCGAGTGCCTATTTGATAGGTTACAATACCGCCATTACGTTATTTAAGTTGGCAAATAAACCGCATGATCAATCACGATACAATTGCAGCACAAGCCACTGCCCCAGGCCGAGGCGGTGTTGGTATTATTCGCGTTTCAGGAAACCTAGCCAAACAGGTTGCTGAAAAAATAATAGGCAAAGTCCCTAAAGTTCGTTATGCCGACTATGTGCCATTTAACACCCTTGCAGGTCAGCAACTTGACCAAGGTATTGCGATTTACTTTGCTGGCCCAAACTCATTTACCGGTGAAGATGTACTCGAACTTCAAGGCCATGGTGGCCCTGTTGTCCTTGATATGCTACTTAAAGAAATAAGTAAAATAGACGGTGTACGTTTAGCAAAGCCTGGTGAATTCTCTGAGCGTGCGTTCATGAACGACAAGCTTGATTTAACTCAAGCAGAAGCAATCGCCGACTTAATTAATGCAACCAGTGAGCAAGCAGCTAAAAGCGCCCTACAGTCACTTCAAGGCCAATTCTCTAAGCACATAGAAACCCTAGTAGAAAAAGTCATTCACTTACGTATGTATGTGGAAGCAGCTATTGATTTTCCTGACGAAGAAATCGATTTTTTATCAGACGGAAAAGTGGGCGGTGATTTAAATGCCATTATTGAGCAACTTAATGCCGTAACCAATCAAGCCAAACAAGGCAGCATAATGCGCGAAGGTATGCGCGTCGTAATTGCTGGTCGCCCTAATGCAGGTAAATCAAGCTTACTTAATGCATTAGCAGGACGAGAAGCGGCCATCGTAACAGAAATAGCTGGCACCACTCGAGACGTACTACGTGAGCATATACATATAGATGGTATGCCACTACATATAATCGACACCGCAGGCCTGCGTGAAAGCCCAGATCGCGTTGAACAAATAGGTATTGAACGAGCCTGGGATGAAATAAACCAAGCCGATCGGGTATTATTTATGCTTGATGGCACCGATACAACCGATACCGACCCTCATGCTATTTGGCCAGAATTTATGGCTAAGTTACCCCAAGGTATGGGCGTGACCGTGATCAGAAACAAAGCCGATTTATCAGGTGATGTAGTCGGTATGGATCAAAAGCAACAATATCCGGTCATCAGTTTAAGTGCTAAAAATGCTGACGGTATAGAACTTGTGCGTGAGCACTTAAAAGCCTGTATTGGTTTTGATGGGGCCACAGAGGGTGGATTTATGGCGCGTCGTCGTCACTTAGATGCCCTTGAGCATGCAGCCTACCACTTAGATACCGGTAAAACACAATTAGAAATGCATGTGGCCGGTGAAATTTTGGCTGAAGAACTGCGTTTAACGCAGCAGTATCTTAACGAAATAACTGGTGAATTTACCTCAGATGATCTACTTGGCAAAATATTTAGCTCGTTCTGTATCGGAAAGTAATTACGCTAATTATATCAAAACAAATCAAACTAAATCATAATAAGCGTTTGATTTTAAATAAATTTAATTATAACTCTTATGATTTAATTTGAAGGGCTTTACCCTATCTTGCTCCGCATACGCTCCGAGGCTATAGTCTCGGAGCACACGGAGCACAAAAGGGTAAAAAAATGAAAATTAGCATTCAAAAACGTGAAGTTAATAAGCTGGGTCAACAAAGCCTTCGCCTAGTTTATTATCACGGTTCAAAAACGACTCACAATGGCAGTAGAGAGCAAAACCGCTCATACGAGCCTCTAAGTTTATTTGTCTATAAAAAGCCACGCCAAGCGATTGAGCGCCAGCATAATAAAGATATTATGCAAAGAGCTGAAGCCATTCGTGCAAAGAGACTACTGGAGTATGAATCTGGTAGGCATAACCTTAACGATACAACTAAGTTATCTGCTAGCTTTTTTGACTACTACGATGAATTAGTTGAGAGTAAATCTACAGGCAGTAAATCCAATTATTCTATTTGGATTTCAGCGCGCAACCATTTACATAACTACCACGCTAAGTCTGAGCTCACCTTTGAACAGCTAGACAAGCACTTTCTTGAAGGTTTTAAGTATTACCTACAACATCAGGCGCTAACAAAATCAAAAGCTAAGCTATCTAAAAATACAACCAGTACCTATTTTAATAAAATTAGAGCAGCTTTAAACAAAGCCTATAGAGACGGTATTATTCGCGACAACCCTGTAACGCTTGTAAGTTCAATAAAACCTGAAAATACACAAAGAGCCTACTTAACACTTGATGAGGTTAGAGGTTTAGCTAAAACAGAATGCCGTTACGAAGTTCTACGCAATGCATTTTTATTCTCATGTACTACAGGCCTTCGCTGGTCAGATATTAATAAACTGGTTTGGCAAGAAATAGAGGAGTTTGCAAATGGCCATTACCGGATTATATTTAAACAAAAGAAGCTGGAGAGTTCAGGTAACAGTTTACAGTATTTAGATCTCCCCGATTCTGCTGTTCAACTTCTTAACTTAAAAAATCGTGGCAAACCATACGAAAGAGTATTTACTGGGCTGAAATATAGTTCTTATACCAATGTAGCGTTAGCACAATGGGTCATGCGAGCAGGAATAACTAAAGACATTACTTTCCATGCAGCTAGGCATACTTTTGCTGTTAGTCAGCTATCTCTAGGTGTAGATATTTACTCATTATCACGGCTTTTAGGCCATAGTGAACTAAAAACTACAGAGATATATGCTGATATAATAGAGTCAAAACGCACCTCAGCCATGAGAAACTTTCCTGATATATTCAATGATGAAAACGTAAACTCACTCTAAAGTTAAAGGTTTTTTTACCCCCTATTCAACACTGGTACTCATCAACACAATATAAATTTTTGCATGAATTTAATAGATGAATATTCAGGGGATCGCCCTTCCCCTGAATATAAATAGTTTGATTATTAAATCATGGAGCCCTTCTATGATGTCTAACTAAGTGATTTGCTGCTTCTCTATCTATTTCTGTAGCAGAAGGGACACGGTTAGATTGTAACCAGTCGATAATATCAGTTCGTTTAAAAAACACACGGTTTCCATTTGGTTTAAAAAAGGGAATCTTCCGTTCATGAGTAAGCCTGTAAAGCGTGCTTTTCTTTAGGCCTGTGAGTTCAGCACATTCTTCGGTATTTAATATATCCTTTCCAATATCAATTGTTTTATCTGTACTGATACTGTCTTGAAAAAGCTTTTTTAATACCATTATATCGTGCAGTATTCGCTGCAACATTTCTTTCTCGGTCACTTTCACTTTCACTCCCTCCCTTTTGGTATCAAATTAAACTGGGTAAACTGGGAAACTGGGAACACCTTATTAATTTTCATCTTTTACTCGCTCCAATTCTGTCAGCTGTTTTCGTACTTCATTGGGCCTAAGTGCGAAAAAGCGTTTAAAATCAGTATTAACCTTTTTCCTGTAGGTTCCCCTGGAGAGTTCATTACTAATAAGCAACTTATGTTGGAGTAGTATTTGAACCTCACGCATGTAGTGTGTTGAAAGATTGAGTTTTTTTAAAAAAACATCTTTGCTTATTAGCCAAACTTCTTCATCATTCAATAACCAAGAATAACCCGCTACCTGCTTATTAGAGCTTTTATCAATAGGAATAATAGTTCGCTGCCAAATAGCTAGATTTTTCCCTAACGTCTTTAGCAGTAGATACTCCTCTGAGTTTCTAGAGTGCCCACGATTATTCAGCCAAGCAATTAGTACACTATGTACCGCATTAATCGATTCATCTTCTGTCCAAGGAAGAATATAATTACGATTTGCCAGACATAATCCAACAGCTACCAGAGCAAAACGCCTAACTACTCGCTGTACCTGCGATGCCATTTTTTCATTAACCCACAGACTAGTTAACCTGCTTACTTCTTTTGTCAGATAGGTATCAAGCCCATCATCCACCTCTGTCAGTAACCCAATCCATGTACGTATCACTGTGCCATGATAGCGCAGACATGATCCTTTAAGCTCATCCACAAAATTTTGTGAGTTAGGGCGTCCATGCAAATTATCGAAAGTACCATGAGCACCAAAAATAGGAATTTCTACCACTCTAATTTGTTGCCCAGCTCGTAATTGTTTACCTAGCTGTTGCAACAATTCAGTTATCCAAACCTCACCACTGCTTAATACTAACGTTCGCCAATGTGAAGTTTTGGCTAAATCACCTGAAACATTGGCTCGCAGCTTCCCTGCGCCATTCATTATTTGATAAATCGCTGTATCAATATCTTCAGGACGTGCCATGCCTATCTCATCTAACGGCAATAGCATATCGTTATGCTCTGATGATACAGCTGCTAGGCCATTACTTGTGGAGATCCAGCTACGAACAAAGCCTTTCCCTCCATACACACTACCGGCTAACTGCAGTAATGTTGTTTTACCGACAGAAGAGGAGCCAACAAAGTGAAATGCACCATTTTCCATTCCCGTTCTGGCTAACAACGGCGCTGCTAATGCAGTACCAATGCTAAAAATAGCTAATGGGTTTCCTCTGCATAATTCACCTATATTTTGCTGCCAATCAATAAGCTTACCCTGCTCCGAAATTATTGGTTCACTCGACAGTTGCCCCACAAAGTAATGAGGCTCTGTTTCCGTGCCTATAGTCCAGTTACTTGTTGAAAAAACTTTCCCGTGCCATCCTGTACGGTTAACTACTATCGCAGGGTTTGCATTGGTCATTTGCTCTAATAAATACTGCAGTAATCGACTCCAGCTTGGCTGAGCGGGTATTAATGGATAACCAGTGTCAATGAGCATATCCCGTATATGACGAGCATGGTCACCATTAAGATCTCGTGCATAAATCACTTCCCGCAATTTAATGCCATCATAGTTTTTCCATTCAAGCAGAACGCCATAACCCCCGCGTTTATCAGATAAGCGAGTGCGTGCAACAACCTGAATCCATCCTCCTATCTTTTGCCATTTATCAGAATTAAGGTAATAAAGACCATATTTTTGTAACTTGTATTGCATACGTTCCACCTAAAGGTTATTTAGCCATGCTTGAACATCTTGGCAACGAAAACGAACGGCTCTGCCGCATGGATTAGGTTTTATAGGTGCAGGAAACCACCCCATTTTTACGTAACGACGCAGCGTTGCCTGCGATGTTTGTAAAACTGCACACACCTCCTCGTATGTTAGGAGACGTTCTGTTAAAGCTTTTTGTTCGTTCATGATTACTCCTGAATAGTTGTTTTATGTCATGAGCAATCATCTATGAATTTTTAATCAAACCAGAACTGCCAAACTGTCCATTTTGGGCAAATACAGAGGGGTGCAACTTAAGCGATTGATATACAAATAAAAAACATTGTAAAAAGATTTAAAAATGCATTTTAAGGTTATTTATCGAGCTATTTCTGTAAGGAATAGCTGCTAAAGTTTCACATGTGAAAGCCAAATAGAACCACCATCCCATAATTTGACTCTGTAATAGTTGATTAACCTACTTTTTCCAACAGCCTCCGATGAGCCTGTTTAGAGACCTTATAATTTTTTATATCTATTTTTAAAATCATAAAAGTCCTTTACGAGACCCATAATTGCTCTAGCAACTAAATTTCAACGGCACAGTAAGTGGAATTAAAAGATAAAGTTAATTGACGCAAGACAGATCAGTTAATTGCGTTTGATACAAATCATTCCTCATATCTGGAATAAAAGCAGTTAGGGGATTACCCAACAAATTATCCAGATTTAACGAGTATTACATTAGAAAATATCCAAGAGAGCTTACTTTTCAGCCATGGAATCACATAGCAAATATCCAAATCAGATAGGTATGTGAAGTGATTGGAGAGTTTTCCAGGTCGTTTTTGGTTAGTATTGAAAGGCTCTTGTGCTCAGCTCCCCCTAAAAATAGCCCACATTACCTTTAAAAAAATGGCTCTAAATGACTGCTCTTAAAAATAATAACTAGCGAAAATATGATTATTACTCCCCGTATTGCCAGTATTAGACAGGAGAAATTTGTAGCAAGATTTAGAACAGAAGTTTAAGAGGTAGGCGCAATTGATGGGTTTCAAATTTATCTTGTATGTACTATTGATACTTTTGCTATTTTATTTAGATGATAAATCGTAACCAGGCAATAAATGAAAGCTTGCTTAGTAGCATCAGTACATATAAGTCGATTGTTTGTTTCAAACGCACTTTAAAGGTGCTTTGTAATTAAATACGAAGAATGATTAATTGATTTAATAGTAAAAGCCCTTTTTAAACTTTTGGTACAGAGTTGTTTTACCGTAACAACCTAACACTTTGTTTTAAGGGCTTTACTTAATTAAATATGATTACTAACTGTGTTGCTCATTGCTCTTAGCAGCAACACCTTTCATTAGCATGTCGAATACCAAGCTCGCTATGCCTTTAGACACTAAGTCGCTTGATAGAGCTTTCATGGCCATTGCGTTGTGAGTATCCATACTTTCAATAATCGCGTTTTGGATTGCTTCAGGGAACTGACC
>NZ_PNCN01000090.1:0-12958 GCF_005886135.1 Pseudoalteromonas sp. S4741
CGAACCCCGAACTGATCTTTTAGATCTCGACTATTGAATATAGGATCTCGGCGCGTTTTCATGCTAGAATTTGCGCAATTTTTTTGTACTCGATAAGTAGCACTGTAATGATCTTAGATGATATTCGCATCGTTTTAGTTAACACATCACACTCTGGTAACATTGGTTCAGCGGCGCGCGCCATGAAAACCATGGGATTATCAAAGTTATACCTTGTTGATCCTGCTTGTGAAATAGATAGCCATGCTAGTGCGCTTGCTGCAGGTGCGACTGATGTACTAGGTAATGCGGTTATTGTTGATAGTGTTGCAGATGCGATTGCTGATTGTGCATTAACGATTGGTACTAGCGCCCGCTCGCGTACATTGTCGTGGCCTATGGTAGAGCCGAGAGAATGTGGTGAAAAGCTTGTTGGCGAAGCCGTAAACGGCCCTGTAGCGCTTGTGTTTGGCCGTGAAAACAGTGGCTTAACTAATGAAGAATTACAACTGTGTAATTACCATGTGTGTATTCCTGCTAACCCAGAATACAGCTCGCTAAATTTAGCCATGGCTGTGCAAACCTTATGTTATGAAACGCGTATGGCATTTTTAAATCAACAGCCTAAAGCGGAACAACAAGAAGACGACACCCTATATCCATCGTCTAAACAAACAGAATTGTTTTACGAACATCTTGAAGATACCTTGTTTAAAACAGGCTTCATTATTAAGCAGCACCCAGGCATGGTAATGACTAAGCTACGTCGTTTGTTTAATCGTGCTCGCCCTGAAGATGCTGAAATGAACATATTACGAGGTATTCTTACCTCAATTAATAAGTCTATAAAATAGCAATTAGTTATAAATAGCGCCCTTTATTGCTCTACTAATACTTGACTAAATTACTCAGGTAATTACAATAGACCCAATACTTGACCAAAACAGTCGGGTATTGCAAGTTTTTTTAGAACCTAGAATACTTGACTAATCTACTCTGGTAATTAAAATTTGCACTCTTTTGTGCGGGGGGCGTTATGAAGTTAACATCAAAAGGCAGATACGCCGTTACAGCTATGCTGGATGTTGCACTACATGCAAATATAGGCCCTGTAGCGCTTGCAGATATTTCGCAGCGCCAAGAAATTTCTTTGTCTTATCTTGAGCAATTATTTGCCCGTTTACGTAAAAATGGGCTAGTGAGTTCTGTTCGAGGTCCTGGTGGGGGCTATTTACTAGGACGTGAGGCTGACGTAATTTCAGTTGGCGATGTTATCAATGCGGTAGATGAATCTGTTGACGCTACACGGTGTCAGCGAAGCAATACTGGTTGTCAAAGTGGTATGCGTTGTTTAACCCATACATTGTGGTCAGACTTAAGCGCACGAATTGAAGAATTTTTAAATAATATTACCTTAGCTGAACTGGTTGAAAAGTCGGACGTTAAAGCGGTCGCTCTTCGCCAAGAAAACAGCGTTAATGATGCAATTAAGCAGTTGGAAAATATTCAAGTAAGCTGTCAACTTTAAGGTTGACCTGCAGCGGAGAGAGAAATGAAGTTACCGATTTATTTAGATTACGCAGCAACTACGCCTGTTGACGAACGAGTTGCCAAAGAAATGATGCAATGCCTGACTATGGACGGTAATTTTGGTAATCCAGCATCGCGTTCACACCGTTTTGGTTGGCAAGCTGAAGAAGTCGTTGACCAAGCACGTACTGACATTGCTGATTTAATTAATGCAGACCCACGTGAAATTGTATTCACATCGGGTGCAACAGAATCAAATAACCTTGCGATTAAAGGTGCAGCTCAGTTTTACAAGAAAAAAGGTAAGCATGTTATTACCGCTAAAACTGAACACAAAGCGGTTATCGACACATGTCGTGAACTTGAACGCCAAGGGTTTGAAGTAACCTACATGGACGTTGAAGAAAACGGCCTACTTGATCTGCAAAAATTAGCAGATACCATGCGTGACGACACCGTGCTTGTAAGTATCATGCATGTAAATAACGAGCTAGGTGTGATCCAAGATATCAACACTATTGGTGAAATGTGTCGCGAACGTAAAATTATGTTCCACGTAGATGCAGCACAAAGCGCGGGTAAAGTTTTAATTGACGTGCAACAAACCAAAGTAGATTTTATGTCATTCTCGGCGCACAAAGTATACGGCCCTAAAGGCGTAGGTGCTTTGTATGTTCGTCGTAAACCACGTGCACGTTTAGAAGCACAAATGCACGGTGGCGGCCATGAACGTGGTATGCGTTCAGGTACATTAGCAACCCATCAATTAGTGGGTATGGGCGCAGCATTTAGAATTGCAAAACAAGATTTTGAAAAAGATCACGCACACATCAGTGCGTTGCGTAAACGCCTAATCGACGGCATTTTAACGGATATGGACGAAGTGTACTTTAACGGCACGCAAGACCAATCAGTACCTGGTATTGTCAACATTAGCTTTAACTTTGTTGAAGGTGAGTCGTTATTAATGGCTGTTAAAGATATTGCGGTATCGTCAGGTTCAGCCTGTACATCTGCAAGTTTAGAGCCTTCTTACGTATTACGTGCACTAGGTCGTAACGACGAATTAGCACATAGCTCAATTCGTTTTAGTATTGGCCGTTTTACCACCGAAGAAGAGATTGATTACACCGTTGAGCTAATAAAAAACTCGATTGGTCGTTTGCGTGAAATGTCTCCTCTTTGGGAAATGCACCAAGAAGGTGTTGATTTAGATTCAGTTGAATGGGCGCACCACTAATTAGTGGAGCCCATACCTAGCAGGTAGTGAGGATAGAATTATGGCTTACAGTGATAAAGTAATCGACCACGTAGAAAACCCACGTAACGTAGGTGCTCTAGACAAAAACGATCCGTCAGTGGCAACGGGTATGGTAGGCGCACCAGCATGTGGTGACGTAATGAAATTGCAAATTAAAGTATCGGCAGACGGCGTTATTGAAGATGCAAAATTCAAAACGTACGGCTGTGGTAGCGCAATTGCTTCATCTTCGCTGGTAACAGAGTGGGTTAAAGGCAAAACATTAGACGAAGCTGCGACTATCAAAAATACCGATATCAGCGCAGAGCTAGAATTACCACCAGTGAAAATTCACTGTTCAATTTTAGCCGAAGATGCAATTCAAGCAGCAATTGCAGATTATAAAAGCAAACATACAAACTAAGAGATATTCATGGCAGTGACATTGACAGATGCGGCAGCAAACCGCGTACAATCATTTTTAGCAAACCGTGGTAAAGGCATTGGCCTGCGAGTTGGCATTAAAACGACGGGCTGTTCAGGTCTTGCTTATGTTCTAGAGTTTGTTGATGAGCTAAACGATGACGATGAAACATTTGCGGCCAAAGGCGTTACCTTAATTGTTGACGCTAAAAGCTTAGTTTATATCGACGGCACCGAGCTCGACTACACTAAAGAAGGTTTAAATGAAGGGTTTAAATTTAATAACCCTAACCAAGCGGATGAGTGTGGCTGTGGCGAAAGCTTTACCGTTTAAGCTCAAACTTGTTTTAAGATATAAATAAGCCCTGCCAGTTAGTAGGGCTTTGTCATTTGTGAGAAGTTATGCGTTATTTTGAGTTATTTGCAATACCGGTTGACTACAATATTGACTTAGCAAAGATCAACAAGCACTACTTAGAACTTCAACGTGCTGTACACCCTGATCGTCATGCTAATGCCAGCAGTCGTGATAAATTAATGGCCGTACAAAGTACCGCTGAAATTAACGACGCATTACAAACACTTAAGCATCCGGTTAAACGTGCTGAATATATGTTGAGTGAGCTGGGCGTTGATATTCGCGCTGAGCAGCAAACACTGCAAGATCCCATGTTCTTGATGCAACAAATGGAACTGCGCGAAGAGCTTGAAGAACTTCCCTCTGCAAGTGATCCAGATATCGCTATTGCTAATTTTGAGTCGCAAATAAAGCAATTAAAAGCCCAGTATAGCAACGAATTGGCTGAGCAACTTGCAAGCAACGATGAGCAACAATATCAACACGCTGCTGACAACATTCGCAAATTAAAATTTGTATATAAGTTACAAGACGAACTTGAACGCATTGAAGACAGTTTATTTGACGATTAATTACTTGCTGCAAAGCGAGCAACACGAGTTTAAAGAGCATTATGGCATTATTGCAAATTGCTGAGCCGGGGCAGAGCGCGGCACCACATGAACACAAATTAGCCATTGGAATTGATTTAGGCACTACAAATTCATTAGTGGCAACCGTACAAAGCGGCGAAGCACGCACTATTACAGATGAGTCAGGCGAAGCGATGTTACCCTCGGTGGTTCGTTATCAAGCTGGCGGCATTACCGTGGGTAATGATGCAATGCAAGCGGCTACACTCGATCCGGTTAATACGCTTATTTCAGTGAAGCGCTTTTTAGGTAAAACGCAAACCGAAATAGAACAAAGCTATGGCCAACTGCCTTATCAGTTTTGCGATGATGATGGTGCATTGGCTATCGAAACGGCTGCGGGAAAAATCAGCCCAGTTAAAGCTTCAAGTCATATTTTAAATGCTTTAAAAGTACGCGCTGAGCAAAGCTTTGGTAATCAAGATATTTTAGGGGCAGTGATTACGGTACCAGCTTATTTTGATGATGCACAGCGTCAAAGCACCAAAGATGCGGCTGAGCTTGCCGGTATTAATGTACTGCGCTTACTAAACGAGCCTACTGCCGCTGCCGTTGCTTACGGTTTAGATTCAGGGCAGGAAGGTATTATCGCCGTTTATGATTTAGGGGGCGGTACTTTTGATATCTCTATTCTGCGTCTTAATAAAGGCGTGTTTGAAGTGCTGGCCACCGGTGGCGATTCAAGCCTAGGCGGCGACGACTTTGACTCATTATTAGTTGACTACTTAAAACAAGAAACCGGCGTGACAAGCTTATCTCCTTCGGTATTACGTTTATTTATAAATAAAGCCAAAGCCTGTAAAGAAGCACTCAGCCAATACGAAAAAGTAAATGTTGGCCTTGAGTTTGACGATGAAAAATACATGGTTGAAGTAACGCGAGAAAAATTTAATGAGCTGGCTATGCCACTGGTTAAAAAAACGCTTCGTTCATGTCGTCGTGCAGTAAAAGATGCCGGTATTGAAAACCAAGAAGTATTACAAGTCGTGATGGTTGGTGGTTCAACCCGCATGCCGTTGGTTCGTACTCAAGTTGGCGAATTTTTTGATAAACAGCCACTAACTTCAATTGACCCTGATCGTGTTGTTGCACTAGGTGCTGCATTACAAGCTGACGTATTAATTGGTAACAAGCCAGATTCAGACATGTTATTACTTGATGTGTTACCGTTGTCGTTAGGCCTTGAAACAATGGGTGGCTTGGTTGAAAAAATCATTCCACGCAATACCACGATTCCGGTTGCGCGTGCGCAAGAATTTACTACGTTTAAAGATGGTCAAACGGCTATGTCGTTGCATGTATTACAAGGTGAACGTGAACTGGTTGACGATTGTCGATCGCTGGCAAAGTTCAGCTTAAAAGGTATTCCTCCTATGGCGGCGGGGGCGGCGCATATTCGCGTTACCTTTAAAGTAGACGCTGATGGTTTACTAAGCGTGTCGGCCATGGAAAAATCAACGGGTGTTCAAGCAGAAATACAAGTAAAACCGTCGTTTGGTTTGTCTGACGACCAAGTTGCTAATATGCTTAAAGAGTCGATGAGTAACGCTAAAGGCGATATGCAAGCGCGTATGCTTAAAGAGCAACAAGTTGAAGCGCTTCGTGTAATAGAAGCGATGGAAGCCTCTTTAGCTGCTGATGGTGACTTACTTGAGCCTGAGCAACTAGCTGCGCTGAAAGTGGAAATAAACGAACTTGCAAAAGTACGCGAGAGTGCACAAGAGCCAAGCGAAATAAAAGCGGCCATTGAAAAAATGGATAATGCGAGCAGTGATTTTGCCGCGCGCAGAATGGACGCGTCAATTAAAAAAGCCTTAACGGGTCAGTCAGTAGACAATATATAAGAGAGATTAGAATGCCACAAATTGTTTTTCTTCCCCATCCGGAGTTGTGTCCTGACGGTGCAGCAATAGAAGCGCCCGCTGGCGAAACGGTACTTGATATCGCGCTTAAAAATGGCATTAGCATTCCTCATGCCTGTGAAAAATCATGTGCATGTACAACGTGTCATTTAGTGATCCGTGAAGGTTTTGACTCATTAGATGAAAGTGATGACCTAGAAGATGACATGCTAGATAAAGCATGGGGTTTAGAGCCTGAATCGCGCTTAGGTTGCCAGGCAATTATTAGAGATGAAGACTTAGTGGTTGAAATACCTAAGTACAATCTCAATATCGTTAATGAAGAACACTAGTTTTTAATTAATGACTATTATATTAAAAGCCGCTGTTTGATACAGCGGCTTTTTTGTTTGTATTTGGTAGCAGCGGGTTTACCCCGCGTCTTTTTAAAGGTTAAAGGCAAAAGGTTAAAGGTAAAAGGTTAAAGGCAAAAGGTTAAAGGCAAAAGGTTAAAGGCAAAAGACAAAGGTTCTAGGTAGAGATTAAGCCAAGCACAGTGTTTTTATTGAACGAAGGCGGGGCTTTACGCCGCGCATATGTAGCAGCGGGTTTACCCCGCGTCTTTTTAAAGGTTGCGAGGCGCGGGTAAATTAAAATAAAAACTCTTGTAGTGTTAACCATAAGGCTGTTTAATTTATCGAAGCTCGAAGCTCGAAGCTCGAAGCCCGAAGCCCAAAACCCATTTCGGAGGTATATTTTGAGTGATCTTATTTTTTCAGACTCGTTTATAAACGGTGAATTTTATCAAACCAGAACACGCTTTAGTGTTGATGACCCCGCTACCGAACAAAGTATTGTTGATGTTAGCGATATTGACGAGCAAGGCGTAAAAAATGCCATAACAGCAGCACAAGGCGCGTTTGTAAAATTAAAAGCCACCAATGCGACCGAGCGAAGCGAAACCCTGCTGCGTTGGTATGATCTAGTAATAAAGCACAAACAAACACTCGCTAAGCTCATGACTAAAGAGCAGGGAAAACCGCTTAAAGAATCGCTAGGTGAAATAGATTATGGCGCTGGCTTTATTAAATGGTTTGCAGAGGAAGCTAAACGCAGCTACGGTGATGTGATCCCCGCCACCGATAACAGTCATCGTTTAACTAGCTTCAAGCAACCTATTGGCGTGGTAGCAGGTATTACGCCATGGAATTTTCCTGTTGCTATGGTGACACGAAAAGTCGCGCCGGCTTATGCCGCAGGTTGTAGTTTTATACTCAAACCTTCTGAGCACACACCATTGTGTGCTATCGCTTTAGCTTATTTAGCTGATCAGGCTGGCTTTGTTAAAGGCGCATTTAATGTGCTTGTGTCACAAGATGCCAAAAAGGTTGGCAAAATGCTGACAGACTCAGAGGTGGTACGTAAGTTTACTTTTACTGGCTCTACTGGTGTAGGTAAGCAGTTACTCTCTCAATGTGCATCTACAATAAAGCGTACTTCAATGGAATTGGGGGGAAATGCCCCGTTTATAATATTTGATAATGCTGATATTGACGATGCAATTGATGGATTAATGGCGGCCAAATTTAGAAACTCAGGACAAGCTTGTGTTGCAGCAAATCGTATTTTTATTCAGCGTAATATATTAAATGGCGTACTTGAAAAAATTATACCCAAAGTCGCTGCGCTCAATGTTGCGAACGGTTTTGATGAAAATGCCGACATAGGGCCGCTTATTTACCCCAAAGCAAAAGAGAAAGTGCAACAACTGATTAAAGACGCTGTTGATAAAGGCGCTACGCTAATTGGAGATAACAGCAATTTAGGTGGCAGTTTTCAAAACCCATTAATAGTCACCAATGTCACTACACAAATGGATATTTATCACGAAGAAGTGTTTGGTCCTGTATTAACGGTGATCCCATTTGATGAAGAAAGCGAAGTACTTGCGCTTGCTAATGACGTCCCTTATGGGTTAGCTGCGTACTTTTATAGCCAAAACATTAAACAAATCTATCGTATAAGCGAAGGGCTAGAGTTTGGCATGGTTGGTGTAAATGAGGGCGTTATATCAAACCCCGTTGCGCCGTTTGGTGGTGTAAAGCAATCAGGTCTTGGTCGTGAAGGCGGGCATCAGGGTTTAGATGAGTACTTAGAAGAAAAATACGTATGTATTAAGGTGTAATGGTTAAGACTGTTCCGATGAGTTAATGGTTGTAAGATAAAACCCGCTTAAATGTTGCTAGATAATGGGCTAAATGTTACCTTTTCAATATATATTTTCGTAAATAATTTCTATAAGTAGAAATACCCCCGTGTGTAAATGCCACCATCTGGTGGCATTTTTTTATCCTTATTTTTGGCGTCCTTTATCTTTAAAGTCTAAACTATTCTTAGCTCAGTCGTATTTTGTTCAAATCCTATTTTAAAATCGAGTTTTTCGTAATTATAACTCTTTATTACATATATGTAATTTTGTAACTTTATGTTTTTAAATGTATATTTTATTAAGCTGAGGTGTAATATGAAGTTTTAGACTCTTTTGAACTGTTAGAATATAGTAATAATGTATAATTGTGTTTTACACATTTATAAATTAACATCCCGCAAATTAGTACAGAAGCATCATGAAGACCCCACTATGAGTAGAAAAAATCAAGCAACGGTAGACCAGGAAGTTTCGTTTGGCATTGACGAAGAATTAGTTTCTACAACAGATTTACGAGGCGTTATCACTTATGCAAATGATAGCTTTTGTAAAGTTTCAGGGTATACCATCAATGAGTTAAAAGGGAAAAACCATAATATGGTTCGTCACCCAGACATGCCATCTACGGCATTTGGAGATATGTGGTCTCATTTAAAAAGCGATACCGCTTGGCGAGGAGCTGTAAAAAATAGATGTAAAGATGGGCGTTATTACTGGGTTGATGCATTTGTTACCCCTATTTACGAAAACGGTAAAAAAGTAGGTTATCAATCGGTTCGCCAACAACTCCTTCCAGAATATAAACACCGCGCAGAAAAGCTATACCAGCGTTTAATTAACGGTCAATCAATTACGCCTTTAAGTGAAAAATTAGCTGCATTTAAATTGCCGCTATTTATTGGTTGTGCAGCTTTAATTGCTTGGTTAACAAGCTATATGTTCTGGTTATGTTTATTATTTGTTCCTCTGCCTTTTATTATTTTTTACGAGGAATTAATTCGCTCGCCAAGCAAAATCAAAAAAACCAAGGCAGGCCCAGATAGCGTATCTCGGCATATTTATTCTGGTAGCGATAGCCTCAGCTACAGTGATTTTCAGATTAAATTACTTGAGGGTAAAGTAACGACCATTGTTGGGCGTATTATTGATGGTACTTTAAGCCTTAGCAAAGGAGCTGATTCGCTTAAAGTTTGTGCTGAAGCTGCGCAGGCTGGCGTTGAAAAAGAAGCATCAGAATTATATCAGGTATCCTCTGCGGTTGAGGAAATGGTGCATTCAATTGACGAGGTCGCTAAAAATACCTTAATCACTAATCAACGAGTGCAACAAGCTCACCAAGATTGTGAGTCAGCAACGCAAGCTATGTCAGGCACTATGCGAGAGGTGTCGTTACTTGCAACTGAAGTTGATAACTCAGCAAACTCTGCGAGCGAGTTAGCAACAGAGGCTGAAAAAATTGGTGGTATAATGCAAGAGATACAAGGGATTGCCGATCAAACAAATTTACTTGCACTTAATGCCGCTATAGAAGCTGCGCGTGCCGGCGAGCACGGTAGAGGGTTCTCGGTTGTTGCTGACGAAGTGCGTGCGCTTTCAAGCAGAACGCATACAGCTACAGAGCAAATTCAAGTCTCTATATCTGAAATGCAATCTACGTTACTCAATTGGTCAAAAACAATGGCAGCTGGCAAGAATGCGGCAGAGACCTGCGTTAAAGAAACGCGAAATAGCCAAGATATCGTCTCAAAAGTCTATGCGGCAATTACTGATATTTCTGATTTAGCAACGCAAATATCAACGGCAGCAGAAGAGCAAAGTATGGTATCGCAAGAAATTAGCCGTAATATTTCAAATATTAGTAGTGCGTCTTCAGATAACTTAGCCCAAGCGCATAGTGTAGGCGCAGAGTCTAATACGATAGAAAAGTATTCTAAAGCATTAGCATCACTAGGTCTTTCTTTTAAAGTAGGTTAATAACGTGAGCAAGAATAGCAAGCCGGTAGATATAGGCGCAGCCTATAAAGCACCGTATTCTCAATGCGCAAACTTAAGTGCGCAATTGAGTGCATTGCAACAAGAAATAAAAGCCGATTACTTATTTATTGCCTCTGTTGATGAGGATAAATCAGCTACTACGCAGTTAGTTCTATCCAATACAGAGGTGATTGAAAACTTTTCTTATAGCCTTGAAGGTTCGCCATGTGAGCTCCTTTTAACTCAAAATATTTGCTTTATTACCCATAAATTACAGCAAGATTACCCTGAAAATAAGCTGTTACAGGTAATCAATGCCAATGCCTATATTGGGGCTGCGATTTTAAATGATGATGGCTTACTAACCGGTGTGCTAGTTGGCCTTTATTTTAATGCGCATCAAGATTTAGAATCTTATAAATCGATCTTGTTAAGCTTTGCTAATTATACCAGCGCGTACTTACAAAAATGTTTCTTAGAAAATAAATCAAGTTCGCAAAAGCTGCTAACTAATGCAGTTGAAAGTATGGCAAAAGTGGGGAGTTGGCAATATACAGTTTTAACCGACGAGTTATACTTCTCACCTGAAGTTTATAAAATTTATGCGCTTGCTGCTGATAGTAAAATAAATACCGCTCAAGCCATCGCTCATTACGCAGGTGAAGAGCAAGTGCGTATTAGCCAGCTCTTTAGGCGATTACAAACATTAGGTCTTCCTTATTGTGAAGACTTTGAGTTTGTAGATGCTCATGGCAATAAAAAGTGGGTACGCACGAGTGGTCACCCTGTTTTTAATGATGATCATCAGGTTATTAAAGTGTATGGTGCTTTCGAAGATGTCACTTTAGAATATGAATTAAAGGCCAAGGTTGATGATAAAAATAATCGCCTTGAAGCTATTTTAAATAACTTAAATGATGCAGTGATCACTATTAATCAGCAAGGTGTTATTGTTCACTGTAACTCAACCGCATTAACTATGTTTGGCTATAAGCAAAATGAAATGCTTGGCTTGTCGATTAACAACTTAATGCCTGAGCCTTATGCATCTAAACATCACTCGTATATGCGAAATTATGAGCAAACAGGTGAGGCTAAAATTATTGGTGTTGGTAGGCAACTACCTGCAAGAAAAAAAGACGGCACTATTTTTCAAATAGAATTGTCACTTACCAAAGCAGTTAATGAGCAAAACGTTGAATATATTGGTGTAGTTAGAGATATTAGTGAAAAACTCAAAGCGCAAGATACCATTTATAACTTAGCTTATTCAGATCCCATAACAGGATTAAAAAATAAGCGATGGTTTGAACGCGAATGCAGAAGTTTACTTCAAAGTGCCAGCATTAATAATGGCTACATATATGCAGCATTATTAGATATGGACAAGTTAGCGCAATTTAACTTTAAGTACGGTATTGAGGCGGGCAACGAAGCACTCATTTTAACGGCTAAAAAACTATCAAATGCGGTACAGGGCGAGTACAAGCTATACAAAAGCGGAGTCGATTCTTTTTTAATTATAAGCGCCAATGTAAGTAATGACTTATCCTACCTAGAGCAACAACAACCAAGTATAGACTCTAAATTATTAGCGCTAGATAACTTCTCACATAAGATCAATGATCTTGATGTGGTACTAAGCGCCTCGTTGGGCAGTACAATTATTAATGCGAGTAGAGACTCCTATAGCTCTATGTTTGATAAGTTGGAATACGCACAAAAACAAGCAAAAAAACTAGCACCATTTGGTTATTACTTTGCAGATTTAGATGCATTAAAACGTTACGAACGTACCAATAAGATTCGCTATTTACTAATAAATGTTGATAAAAGTGATGAATTAACACTGGTACTACAGCCACAATTTAATAATGAAAATACCTTTAATTCAGCCGAAGCATTATTACGTTGGGATTCTGAGGAATTGGGCGTAATAAGCCCTAGGGAATTTATACCCCTAGCAGAAGAGAATGAAGCCATTATTAAAATTGGCGATTGGGTGGTTGATCAAGTATGTAAGTTGCTGCATGAAGTCAGCCGAGCAGGAAAAAACACCTGTATTGCCGTAAACATTAGCGCTAAACAAATTGTAGCCCCCGATTTTAAGGAAAAATTGCTCGCCAGTGTTCATAAGTGGCAAGTGTCGCCACGTAACTTAGTGATAGAGCTAACCGAAACGACTTTAGTGTCAGACATCGAACTAGTAAAAGAGACTATGCTTGAACTTAATAAAAAGGGCTTTAGGTTTTCAATTGATGATTTTGGAACAGGTTATTCAAGCCTAAGTTATTTGAAAGAGTTGCCAATTTCTGAGCTTAAAATAGATAAATACTTTGTCGATGGCATTATGGATACTGATGATAATTCAAGTAAAACTATTGTGAATATGATCATCGACATGGCCAGTGCTTTAGGCGTAAACAGTGTTGCTGAAGGCGTTGAAGAACCCGCGCAATTTAATTATTTAAAGCAACGCGGTTGCAACTTATTTCAAGGCTATTTATTTTCAAAGCCATTGCCTATTGAGCAGTGGAAAGAGCGCCTTCAATAACCAGTTAAAAACAAAGGTTCTAGGTTTTAGGCGGAGATTAAACCAAGCAAGGTGTTTTTATTGAACGAAGGTGGGGATCTCGCGCACATGTAGCAGCGATTTTATATCGCGTCTTTTTAAAGATTACGCGAGAGGGGGTCAGAGGCACTGGTTATCTTTAAAAAAAAATCGGGGGGGCGGGGGGGGGGGGGGGGGCGGGGGGGATGGGGGGGGGATGG
>NZ_PNCN01000091.1:0-6079 GCF_005886135.1 Pseudoalteromonas sp. S4741
GATAGCTAATTAGGGAGAATATAAGGGTTATCTTGAGCTTTATTACTAATAGTTAAATACCCAAACCACCTCAAAATGCAGAATTCAGCGCTTCACAGGGGCTTAATATCAAGGCGATACTTTGCAGTCATGGTAGTCCCTTTCAAGAAGTAGCAACGATGAGAGTATGCCCCTGTGAAACGCCCACGGGTTGGTTTAAAAGCGATTTATACTGCGTTATTGATATTAATAATAGAACCACTATTATTTGCAATCAATGCCTTGCCTAAATCGCTTTTAATTCCGACGACACTCGCATTTTGAGGTGGTTTGGGTATACACTTGGCGCGATTTTAAATGATGTGGAATTCTAACAATGCGCGTAGCTGATTTTAGCTTTGACTTACCTGATGAATTAATTGCTCGTTTTCCTAAAGCAGACAGAACCAGTAGCCGTTTATTGAGCTTAGATGGGCCGAGCGGTGCTGTTGAGCATAAAATATTTAGTGACATTCTTGAACTGGTTAACGAAAACGATTTACTGGTTTTTAACAACACCAAAGTAATACCTGCGCGTATGTTTGGTCAAAAAGAATCAGGCGGTAAAGTTGAGGTGCTGGTAGAGCGTGTATTAGATGAACACCGCGTTCTTGCGCATATTCGTGCGAGTAAATCCCCAAAGCCAGGTAATGTACTCATTTTAGAGGGCAAAGCAAAAGCTATTATGGTGGCACGCCATGATACCTTATTTGAGCTTGAGTTTGACCGCAGTGAAAATGTGCTCGATATTTTAAATGATGTGGGCCACATGCCGCTTCCTCCTTATATTGACCGCCCAGATAACGAAGCCGACCGTGAGCGTTACCAAACGGTATATGGCGAAAAGCCAGGCGCTGTTGCTGCACCTACGGCAGGTCTTCATTTTGACGATAAACTTATGACTGCGCTTAAAGACAAAGGCGTACAAATGGCGTTTGTTACCTTGCATGTTGGCGCAGGTACATTCCAGCCAGTTAGGGTAGAAAGTGTTGATGAGCACATCATGCACTCAGAATATATTGAAGTGCCACAAGATGTGGTTGATGCGGTTGCCAGTACTAAAGCCAAAGGCGGGCGTGTGATTGCAGTAGGTACAACTTCAGTACGATCACTAGAGTCAGCCGCAAAAATACATGGCGGCAAGCTAGATACTTACTTTGGCGATACCGATATCTTTATTTTTCCGGGTTATCAATTTAACGTTGTTGATGCCATGGTAACTAACTTCCATTTACCCGAATCAACTCTGATCATGTTAGTTAGTGCCTTTGCAGGGCAAGACAACATTATGGGCGCTTACAATACGGCGATTGAACAACAGTATCGCTTTTTTAGCTATGGCGATGCGATGTTTTTGACCCGTAAATAATTCTCAGCTTTATCGGTTTTTATTTTACTCATAAGCATAGTGAATTTCTCACTGCTAATAGTAATAGGGTGGTAAAAAGGGTAGAATCGAGCGGTTAAATTATAGCTTGTTGGACTGTTTTTCCGACACAGAGGATATTATGAAATTTGAATTAGACTGCACTGATGGCAAAGCGCGCCGCGGCCGCTTGATTTTTGATCGAGGTGTAATAGAAACACCAGCGTTTATGCCTGTAGGTACTTACGGCACGGTTAAGGGTATGACACCTGATGAAGTAAAAGCAACCGGTGCACAAATTTGTTTGGGCAATACATTTCACTTAATGTTGCGCCCTGGTACTGAAATCATTAAACAGCATGGTGATTTACATGACTTTATGAATTGGGACTTCCCAATTTTAACTGACTCAGGCGGTTTCCAAGTATTTAGCCTTGGTGCAATGCGTAAAATCACTGAAGAAGGTGTGATGTTCCAATCGCCTGTAAATGGTGACCAAATTATGATGTCGCCAGAAAAGTCAATGGAAGTGCAGCGTGATCTTGGCTCAGATATCGTGATGATATTTGACGAATGTACGCCATATCCTGCCACCGAAAAAGAAGCCAAAGACTCTATGGAGCTTTCTCTTCGTTGGGCTAAGCGTTCAAAAGAAGGGCATGGCGACAACCCATCAGCATTGTTTGGTATTATTCAAGGCGGTATGTATCCTGAGCTTCGTGCACAGTCACAAGCGGGCCTTGAAGAAATTGGTTTTGATGGTTATGCACTCGGTGGTTTATCGGTGGGTGAGCCTAAACATGAAATGATTAATATTCTTGATCATTGTGCTTATAAAATGCCAGAAAACAAACCGCGTTACCTAATGGGTGTTGGCAAGCCAGAAGACCTAGTTGAATCGGTTCGCCGTGGTATAGATATGTTTGACTGTGTAATGCCAACGCGCAATGCACGTAACGGTCACTTATTTATTACTACTGGCATCATAAAAATCCGTAACGCAGTGCATAAAACAGATACTGGCCCACTTGATCCAGAGTGTGATTGCCATACCTGTAAGAATTATTCGCGTGCTTATTTGCATCATTTAGACAAATGTAACGAAATTCTTGGCGCACGACTAAACACTATCCATAACTTACGATACTATCAACGTGTTATGGAAGGTTTGCGTAATGCTATTAGCGAAGGTCAACTAGAGGCATTTGTACACGATTTTTACGCTCGCCGAGGCCAAGAAGTGCCAGAGCTAGCTGATACAACAAATTAAAATTTAAAAATTAAAGAGGAAGTATTATGAGTTTATTTATTTCAAACGCACATGCCAGCGCTGGCGCACCTGCAGCAGGCGGCGGTATGGAAATGCTAATTATGTTAGCGATTTTTGGTTTGGTTTTTTACTTTTTAATTTACCGCCCGCAAGCAAAGCGCGTAAAAGAGCATAAAAGCTTAATGAGCGCGATGGCAAAAGGCGATGAAGTGCTAACCCAAGGTGGTTTAGTAGGTAAAATCGTAAAAATTGCTGAAGATAAAGACTTCATCGTGATCTCATTAAATGAGCAAGCAGAAGTAACAGTACAAAAATCAGCAGTATCTGCTGTATTGCCTAAAGGCACAATGAAGTCGCTATAAAAATAATAAGGACGACCCCGTGTTAAACAAGTTTCCAATTTGGAAGTATTTACTTGTTTTAGCTGTGTTAGCCATTGGCCTTTTATATGCTTCACCAAACCTGTATGGCCGCGATCCGGCCATACAGGTTTCTGGCGCTAAAGGCACCGATGTTGACCTCAGTGTTGTAGACAAAGTAAACGCAATCCTCAAAAAATATAACGTAAGCGCTAAATCGACAAAGCTTGAAGATGGGCAAATTCTTGTTCGTTTTAAAAATGTTGAAGATCAACTAAAAGCGCAAGACTTACTGCGTAACTCGCTTAGTAGTGATTATATCTCAGCGATTAATATGGCTCCTGCACAACCGGCTTGGTTAAAGTCGCTTGGCGGTAACCCTATGAAGTTGGGCCTAGATTTAAGTGGTGGTGTGCATTTCACCATGGAAATCGACATGGTCACTGCGGTTGATAATCAGCTTGAGCAAATGGAGCAAGATTTTCGTAGCGACCTGCGCGAAGAAAAGCTACGTTATCGTAGTGTGCGCCGTGTAGCTGGCTCTGAGCGTATGCGTGTAGAAATGCGTAACGAAGAAGATAAAGACGCTGCAGAGCGCTTTTTAGAAAGCCGTTACCCATTAAACGTCTACATTGATGATAGTAGTAACGATAACGCATTCTTTGTCACTATGAGTGAGCTAAAGCTAAAAGAAATTCGTGACTATGCTATCAAGCAAAACGAAACGATTATTCGTAACCGAATCAACCAAATTGGGGTTGCAGAGCCAAACGTACAGCGCCAAGGTGCTGAACGCATTATTGTGCAATTACCAGGGATTCAAGATACCGCTCGCGCTAAAGAAATTTTAGGTGCAACGGCCACACTTGAGTTTCGTGAAGTTGACGAAAATGCTGATATAAGCGCCGCTGCTCAAGGTCGTATCCCACCGGGCACTGAAATGATCATGAGCCGTGATGGTTATCCTGTGGTACTAAAAAAACGCATCATTCTTGAAGGCAGCCATATTACTGGCGCGCAGTCGGGTGCAGATGAGTATCAGCGTCCACAAGTAAGCATTAAACTCGATAGTAAAGGTGGGGCAAAAATGAATGCCTTCACCAAACGCGCTATTGGTAAACGTATGGCTACCGTGTTTATTGAGTACAAGCCATCGGGTAAAAAAGATAGCGAAGGTAAAGCACTTCCACCAATTAAAGTGGAAGAAGTGATTAACGTAGCAACCATTCAAGCGCGTCTTGACCGTTCATTCCGTATTACCGGTATTGATAACCCCGCTGAAGCACATAACTTAAGTTTACTACTTCGCGCGGGTGCACTGGTTGCGCCTATTCAAATAGTAGAAGAACGAACGGTTGGACCAAGCCTAGGTCAAGAAAACATTGAAGCGGGTATGACCGCTGTAGCCTTAGGTTTTGCATTTGTACTGGCCTTTATGCTTATTTACTACAAAGGTTTTGGTCTTGTTGCGAATATCGCACTGGCTGCCAACTTAGTACTTATTATTGGTGTAATGTCGTTAATTCCAGGTGCAACGCTTACCCTGCCCGGTATCGCAGGTATTGTACTAACCGTTGGTATGGCTGTTGATGCGAACGTACTTATATTTGAGCGTATTCGTGAAGAGCTTGCTGATGGCCGCAGCCCTCAACAAGCGGTTCATTTTGGTTACGATAGCGCCTTTAGTACTATTTTTGATGCCAATATCACCACATTAATTGCGGCGATTATCTTGTTTGCTGTTGGTACCGGTCCTGTTGCAGGCTTTGCGGTAACCCTAGCAATTGGTATTTTAACCTCTATGTTTACAGCAATTGTAGGTACCCGTGCGGTGATCAACCTATTTATTGGTGGTAAACGTGTTGATAAACTTTCAATTTAAGGAGCAGACATGCAAATTTTAAGATTGGGCGGAAAAACCCTTCGTTTCATGTCTCTTCGAAAAGTGGCAATGGGCTTTTCTACGTTATTAATCATAGCGTCGCTGGCGTCACTTTTTGTTAAAGGCTTAAATTTCGGTTTAGATTTTACCGGCGGTACAGCAGTTGAGGTAGGTTTTTCACAACCTGCCGATCTGAAAAAAGTACGTAATGTACTGGCCGAAAACGACTTTGCTGATGCATCGGTACAGCTTTTTGGCTCAAGCCAAGAAATACTGGTCCGTTTAGCCCCTCGCGGTGATGATGTAAAAGCAGAAGTGATTGGTAACCAAGTAATTGCTGCCCTTAAACAAGCTGATGATAGCGTAGTAATGCGCCGTATTGAGTTTGTAGGCCCAAGTGTAGGTGAAGACTTAAAAGAGCAGGGTGGCCTTGCCATGTTAACTGCGCTTATATGTATCTTAATTTACGTGGCATTTCGCTTTGAATGGCGCTTTGCTGTGGGTGCAGTGGGGGCACTATTACACGATGTAATCATTACGATTGGTTTATTCTCGGTGCTTGGTTTAGAGTTTGACCTAACTATTTTGGCAGCAATACTCGCCGTGATAGGTTACTCACTAAACGATACCATTGTTGTATCAGACCGTATCCGTGAAAACTTCCGTAAAGTACGTATTGACGACACCATTGAAATTATTGACCTGTCACTTACGCAAACACTTAATCGTACTTTAGTTACATCAATTACCACTATTTTAGTATTGATTGCACTCTTTGTATGGGGCGGCCAAACTATTCATGGCTTTGCTACCGCACTATTATTTGGTGTATTTATTGGTACATATTCTTCAGTTTACGTTGCCAGCTCGGTGGCTATTGCCATGGGCGTAAGTAAAGAAGATTTAATACCAGAGGTGATTGAAAAAGAAGGTGCCGATTTAGACTCAATGCCTTAATTGAGATTAAATTATCCTTTTTAAAAAGCCGCTCCTTGTGAGTAATGCAGATCAGTTAAGAATATTTTTATGATCACTTGACTGATCTTTCCATGGCTTCAAAATCCGATATTAGAAATAATATCGGATTTTTTTATGTCTCTCATTCAGCACTTCGATAACATGTATTCATTTTTAAATGATGTACATACACTAGATAAACTTAAACAGGTTCTTGACCCTGAAAT
>NZ_PNCN01000092.1:0-14762 GCF_005886135.1 Pseudoalteromonas sp. S4741
AGTTGATATGTTGTTTTACAAGTTTCATGTTGATTTCCCTGTTTGATTACTAATTTAGTAATATTGAGCCAGCTTTACTAGCTGGCTTTTTTTATGCGCTTAATTTAGTGTTTTACCCTACTGCTAAAGAGCGTAATTCGTTATGATGGCATGTCACTAAATTTTAAAAGTTTATTCTATGTTTACTTCGTTTTTATCCCATTTAGATTGGTTAAGTGTTGCTACTGGCGCTTTAGCCGGTATGGCTATTTTCAGCGTTGTATCAGTCCAGTTAAGCAAAAAAATAAAGCGCCAAGTGAGTGAGCAGCAGCAACAGTTATTGTTATTACAAAGCCAGTATGAGCATACGCAAAATCAATATGCCTCTTTAGTGGAAGAGCACGACTTGTTAGGGCTTACTCATCAAGAGCAACGTGATCAGGCGCAACATTTTAAAACGCGATTAACTGAGCAAGAAAAACAAAGCCAACTTTATAATCAATATTGGCGTAAAGCCGAAGCCGAGCTAACCGCCCTGCGCGAGCAATACAATCTGCGCGATGTCGAGCTTAATAATATACGCACTACCCTTGAGCAAAAGCAGCAACATTTCAGCGAGCAACTGGCTCACATAGAGCAAAGTAAAGAAACGCTTAAAAAAGAATTCGAAAATTTAGCCAATCAAATCTTAGAAGAAAAATCGCAAAAATTTAAAACCCTCAATCAAGAAAGCATAGAGCAGTTACTCAAGCCGGTTCAAGGTGAGCTAAAAGGCTTTAGAGATAAAATGGAATCTATTCACGTTGAAGACTTAAAACAACGTGCAGCACTTAAAACCGAGCTATTACAATTACAAGCCAAAAGCCAAGCCATTACCGAGCAGGCTGACAAGCTAAGCAATGCCTTACAAGGGCAAAAGAAAACCCAAGGTAATTGGGGTGAACTCATGCTTGAAAACGTGCTTGATAGCGCAGGACTTCGAGCTGGCACAGACTATAAACGCGAAGTGTCGTTTAATACCGAAGATGGTCGTCTTCGTCCTGATGTGGTGGTGTATTTACCCCAAGGTCGGCACTTAGTGATTGATGCAAAAACATCGTTAAATGCCTATACCCGCTACGTAAATGCCGAAACAGAGCTGGAATCTCAACAAGCGATTAAAGAGCATGTAAATGCCGTAACTGCCCGTATAAATGAGTTGGCCAGTAAATCGTATGACCGTTTACCAGGGATAAACTCGCCTGAGGTAGTTATTATGTTTGTACCGATTGAATCCGCCTTTGTAGAAGCACTTAAATACCAAAGCGACATTTACCAGCAAGCAATCGAAAAAAACATTTTGGTTGCAACTCCTACTACCCTGCTAACCAGTTTAAATATTGTTAAGCAGTTATGGCGCTTTGAAGAGCAAACTAAATATTCAAAAGAGCTGGCTAATCGTGCTGAGCGTTTTTACAGTAAACTCAACGGCTTTTTAACCAGTATGGAAGGGGTGGGTAAACAGCTCGATAAAGCCAAAGAAACCTACGATAAAGCATTTTCTCAGTTATACCGTGGTAAAGGTAACTTAATTAAACAAGCCTCAGAATTTAAAGAGCTGGGTGTATCGGTGCAAAAAGAGTTACCTCAAGAAAGCGTTGAACGCGCTCACTTAGAGCTTGATGAATAAACACCACATATAATATTTTCGCACGGAGGTTGTGCGTTTATGTGGCTAGTTATTTACTAACTGCGCAGGCACTATAATAATATCTGTCCTTTAGGATTAACCACATGCAACGCCCAACCGTTTTTTTCATTTCACATGGTGGCGGCCCAATGCCATTACTAGGTGATGCCAACCATGCAGAAATGCGAGCCTGCTTAGAACAAGTTGCCGCTACAATCCCAAAGCCTTCTGCTATTTTAATGGTCAGCGCGCATTGGGAAGCTCAACCAATTAGTATAACGGCGCACTCTTCACCACCGCTTATTTACGATTACTACGGTTTTCCTAAGCAGGCGTACCAATTAACTTACCCTTGTGCTGGCCAGCCGCAACTTGCTAATTTAGTACAGCAAGCGCTCGCAACACATAATATTGACTCAAAACTCGATCCACAGCGTGGTTTTGATCACGGTATGTTTGTACCGTTAAAAATTATGTATCCAGAGGCCGATATTCCCTGTGTGCAAATATCCTTGCACCCAGGCCTTGATCCGCTGTTGCATGTTGAAATTGGTAAAGCGTTGCAAAGTATTGATTACGATAACTTATTAATTATAGGCTCAGGCTTTACCTTCCATAATATGCGCGCTTTTGGTGTTACCCAATCAAACGATGTTAACCAGCAAAATCAGGCATTTGAAAATTGGTTGGTAAGCACAATCGCAGATCAAACATTAACCGAGCAACAGCGTGAACAGCAATTATTAGCATGGCAGCAAGCTCCAGCTGCACGCTTTAATCACCCCAGAGAGGAGCACTTGTTACCGCTTCATGTATGCTATGGCGCTGCTATGTGTGCAAGCACTGAGGTATTTGAATTAAATATTGCCAATAAGCGAGCCAGTATGTATTTGTGGCAATAATAAAAAACACGCCAGACTTTGCTAGGCGTGTTTTTTGGTTCTAGTGTATTTATTACAGTGGTTAAGCGTAAGCAATTACCATTTCATTTCGCCTTTATGAACTTTAGCGCCAATGCTAAGAGCCATAGGCAATACAGTCTCTGGGTATGAGTTGGTCATTTTATCTATCAGCAGCTTACTGCTATCACTACTTTGCTTAGCGTGTGCAAAATCCTTTAAATACTGGATTGAAAAATCAATATTTGCAGCATCTAATTAGGTGTCTGCTTTCATATGCCAAGAGATCACCACGTCAGGGTTGAATGCTTTCATTTCATTAAGTTGCTTTGCCCATGCATTTTGCTCTGCCTGAGTTTGTGCATCGGCCATCCATAAATGAACATTAGCGTATACAGCCACATTCCCTAAAATAGCTTTATTATCAGGTACCCATAAATAAGGACGATGATTATGCTCACCCTCTGTGCCACGAATTTCAATGCTGTGACCTTCTATTTTTAAGCTATTACCATTAAATACCTTAGGTACGACGGGGTTTTTTGGTACGTTTTCACCTATTTTTGGGTCCAACAAGCAAGTTTACTTTGAAGCTTTGCTGCTATTTTTTGAAGCTTTGCTGCTATTTTTTGAAGCACTGCCGGTGTGGTTATAACCTCTGCCTCAGGAAAAAACTGTTGTAACACCTCAGCGCCAAAATAGTAATCAGGGTCGGCCTGGCTAATAAAAATAGTTTTTAGTTGTTTGCCAGAATCAATTACTTTGGCGGCAATGCGCAGTGCATCGGCTTTGGTAAATCCGGTATCAATTAAAATTGCAACGGTACGGCCATAAACCAGCGTGGCATTAACATGAAAGCTATTGCTGTCAGCGTTATACACGTCAAGGGTTAATGCGGTTTCGTCTGCAATAGCGATATTGCTGATTAAAGCATGCGTAGGTTCATGGTATTCTCATCATTGGTTGCTAATGCGAGCATAATAAAGGTTTGATATGTTCAGAAAAACAACCAATAATTAGCATCATTGTTTCATAAGTCGTGCAAATACTATGGATAAACTCACCGCAGCGCAGGTTTTTGTTGATGTTGCCTACTCAGGCAGTTTTACTGCCACTGCCGATCGGCTTGAAATGTCACGCCCTATGGTTACTCGTCGTATTGAGTCGGCAGAGGCATGGCTCAATACTCGTTTGCTACACCGAACTACCCGCAAAATTACACTTACCACCGCTGGCGAGGCCTGTTTACCCGAAATAGAGCAATGGTTAGCACAGGCTAATCGTTTAGTTGAACAAACTAAAAGCCAGCAACAGTTGTCAGGTAAAATACGAGTAGTGACCAGTATGTCGTTAGGTTTTGCACAATTAGCCCCTATATTTACACGCTTTATGAAACGTCACCCTAACGTGCAAATAGACATAGATCTTGAAGACTCAACCACAGATCTAATAGAGCAACGTGTTGATTTGGCTATACGTATTGCAGCCAATCCTGATCCTTCGTTAATAGGTAAACCTATTGCCGAGTGTGAATCTATATTAGTGGGTGGCCTCAGCTGATTACCTTGCAGATTATCCGCCAATAACGACACCACAACAGTTAAGCACTCATCAGTGTTTAGGCTATAAAAACTTTGACCGATATATTTGGCATTTACACAGCGGGGATGAATTTCAATCGGTTGATGTTAAATGTAATTTAAGTGCAAACGAGGCCACCACATACTTCATGCAGCCATAGCCGGTGGTGTTATTTCAGTGCAGCCTACGTATTTGGCAAATCAATATTTACTGGATGGTCGCTTGCAGCGTGTATTAGCGCCATGGACATTAAACCCAATGAAAATTTATGTGCTTTACCCTTCTCGTCAGCATATATCGACAACAGTAAGAGCACTAATCGACACGCTCAGTGAAGAATTTAAAAATCCAGCATGGTAATTAATTATAAAAGTTTGGGTTTAAACCATGGCTTTGTGCGTTAAGCATGCTGATATTGTGTACGTTATTTTGTTAAAGTAAATGTAATGAGCGCCTTAATCTATAAAGGTCAAAAGACCGAAGGAACAATAACAATGAATCTGATCAAAACATCGGGCTTGGCACTGGCCATTGTTGCGGGCTTAGGCTTGCAAGCATGTTCAAGTACTAGCATATCAACCAACAACAATGCAGCGATGAGTACCGTGAATAATCCATTAAGCCTAGCGCAAATTTATAAAGACAAAGAATTTAAAACCCAGCGTAGCACTTACTTTAAGTGGCTAGACGATGGTACCGGCTACACTGTGCTTGAAGAGCGCGAAAGTGAAAAAGAAAAAGCAGACGATAACAACGTCGATGACGAAAAAGAGCACGGCGTAAAAGGCAACGACATTGTATTTTACAATGCTGACGGCACAGGCCGTAAAGTACTGGTTGAGTTTGAAAAGCTGTTGCCAGAGGGCGCAGACGAGCCATTTGCAATCGAAAGCTATCAGTGGTCAAAAGACGGTAAATGGCTGATGGTATTTACCAACAGTGAGCAAGTTTGGCGTTCGCGCAGCCGAGGCGACTTTTGGTTACTTAACCTTGAGACAAACCAATTACAGCAATTAGGTGGTAAAGACGTTGAGCCAACTAAGTTAATGTTTGCTAAGTTCTCGCCAGATAGCTCAAAAGTGGCTTACGTACGCGATAACAATATTTATATGCAAGCGGTTGGTAGTAACGATGTAACCGCGCTCACAACCGATGGCAGTGCCACCATTTTTAACGGTAATTTTGATTGGGTATACGAAGAAGAGTTCACTATTGCCGATGGTTTTCGTTGGAGCCCCGACAACAAATCAATCGCCTATTGGCAGCTTGATACCAGTGACGTTAAATTTTTCACTATGATTAACAACACCGACGAACTGTACCCTACCCTTAAAGAATTCCCTTATCCTAAAGCCGGTGAAACCAACTCTGCCGTGCGTGTTGGTGTGGTAAGCCTTAGTGATAAACAAACCCGTTGGGCTGAGCTTGAGGGCGATAACCGCGACCGTTATATTCCGCGTATTAGTTGGGCGGGCACCGGTAATGAATTAATGATCCAAGACTTAAACCGCCCACAAAACCATAACAAAGTGTGGTTGTTTGATTGGCAAAAGCAGCAACTGACCAAAATTTTAGAAGACAAAGACGATGCGTTTATCGAATGGTTTTATAAAGCCAACTGGTCAAAAGACGGTGAGTTTTTTATTTGGCATAGCGAACGCGACGGCTGGCGTCATCTTTACCGTGTATCGCGCGATGGCAAAACTATTATCGACCTAACCCCAGGCGATTACGACATTATTGATATGCTTACCATCAATGAAGACAAAAACGTAATGTATTTTATTGCCTCGCCAAACGATCCTGGTCAGCGTTATTTATACAGCACACCGCTTGATGGCAGCAGTAAACCGGTACGGGTAACACCTGCTAAGTTTGAGGGCTCAAACAGCTACTACATGTCAAAAGATGCCTCATGGGCAATGCATACTTACTCAAAATTTGGTACGCCACCGACTAAAGAGATCATTAAAGTGAGCGATCACAGTAATGTAAAAACCTTAGTTGAAAACAGCGAGCTTAAACAAAAGCTTGCTGAGCAAAACTTACCAAAGCATGAGTTTTTTAAAGTAAATGCGCAAGATGGCACTGAGCTTGACGGCTACATTATGTTCCCTGAGAACATGGATAAAAGTAAAAAATACCCAATTGTGTTTTACGTATACGGCGAACCATGGGGCTCTACCGTGCAAGACCGCTGGGAAGGTAACAGTTACTTATACAAATCGTTACTAACGCAAAAAGGCTTTATTGTGGCATCGGTTGATAACCGCGGTACACGTGCACCAAAAGGCCGCGATTGGCGCAAATCGATTTATAAAAAAATTGGTTCTATTACCGTGCAAGACCAAGTCGACGCCCTAGATGCCATGGCTAAACGTTGGAATGTAATAGACACAGACCGCGTTGGCGTATGGGGACACTCAGGCGGCGGTAGTTCAACTCTTAACTTATTGTTCCGCCATGGTGATAAATTTAAAGTAGGGATTGCCTCAGCACCCGTGCCGGACATTCGTTTGTACGACACCATTTACCAAGAGCGTTATGCGGGCAACCCAAACATAGATCCTGAAAGTTACGATAACACCTCGCCGATTACCTTTGCTAAAAACCTAACCGGTAAGTTATTGCTTATTCACGGCACAGGCGATGATAACGTGCATTATCAAGGCTCAGAACGCTTAATTGACGAGCTTGTAAAGCACAACAAGCAGTTTGAGTTTTTCTCATACCCTAACCGCTCACATAGCCTACGTGAAGGCAAAGGCACCACCTTACATTACCACACTATGATGGCTGATTTTTTTGAAAAGCACTTACTAAACAAGTAATCGCTTTAAAAAATAAAATACTAAAGCCGCACACTAATTATTAGTGTGCGGATTTTTTAATCAAAGTGTAACGGGGGTTTACAGCAGGGTTGAAAGGTTAAAGGAGCAAGGCCAAAGGTTTTTAATTACGACAGGTTAGGTAGAGTGCAACGAAACCCAACAAAAATACAACGTTATTGGCAGGATCAAGATGTCCCCGTACTCTCCTTCAATTGGTTGCAAATAGAGTTTAGTGATATCGTCAGAATGAGGGGCAAATTGTTGATTGATATATATCATTTTATCAATTATCTTATATGTGCTTCGAGATGAGGAGAACACTCCAATTAGGCTCGGAGGTTTATAACATGTTGTCAAGTACTATCGGAACGCCACAACAGGCAAACGATAAGAACGATAAGATTACATGGACTAAGGTCTTCTGAATGTTTATGGATACCTCCAAGTTAATAGTTATATTATAATTCATGTCTAACATTACGCGGCGACGTTTTACAAGATGGTTACTTAAGTAACTTGGTTAAGCCGAGGTAAGGCGATTGGAATTGCCGCAGTTCTAAGTCTGCCTCGGTTTTGCTAGAGAGTTTATTATGGACGATAATCACCCCAGCTGGTATCGAAGAAGAGGTTATCTTCACTTTGATCTACCTATTGGTACAAAGAAAGCAATTAGCTTAACCTCCAATCCTAGCTTCGTAAAAAAGCACTCATTTTATCCCTTGATAAATTATGAGGTTAGTTCAAAAAAAATAAATAAAGATAAATTATCAGGCAAGCTTTTGGTTAAGAATAAAATGCGACCAATAGCTTATTCGTCCCATGTTGATAGTCATATTTATGCTTTTTATGCTGAAAAATTGAGTGAACTATATGAAGGGACATTAAAAGATAATGGTCTCGATAAGTCTGTTCTTGCTTTCAGAAATTTAGGAAAAAGTAATATAGATTTTGCTTATGAAGCATTTCTTAAAATAAAAGAAATGGGAGAATGCAGCGCTGTAGCGCTCGATTTTTCTAAGTTTTTTGATACTTTAGATCATAATTTACTTAAAAAATCTTGGTGTAAACTTCTCGGCCAAGAAAAACTTCCACCCGATCACTTCAATGTTTTTAAATCAATTACTAAGTTCTCGACGGTAGATAAGTTGGAGCTATATAAATTATTCTCAATTTCAAAAAATAAACCTAGAAATCAACATAAACGGATTTGTAGCTCTGAGGACTTTAGAACAAAGGTACGGGCAGAAGGTTTAATAAAACCAAATTTATGTGGGTATGGCATACCTCAAGGCTCTCCTATCAGTGCGCTTTTATCCAATATTTATATGTTGGACTTTGATTTAGAAATGAAAAAATATGCTGATATACATGGTGGTTACTACTTTAGATATTGTGATGATATGCTGTTTATTATGCCTAAAAGGCTTAAAAACAAAGTAGCAGGGTTTGCTCAAAAGCATATATCAAAGTTAAAAGTACGTATTAATCCAGATAAAACAGAGATCAGACAATTTAATAAGGTAGGAAATATTCTTAAAGCTGATAATACATTGCAATATCTTGGCTTTATTTTTGACGGTGAAAATATTTACTTACGTTCTTCTTCCCTAGCTAGATACTCGGAAAAAATGAGAAGGGGTGTTAGTCTCGCGAAGCAAACAATGAGAAAATATAATGATATCAGAGCTATGAAAGGAGCTGATGAAAAAGCTCTTTATAAAAAAAAGCTTTATAGCCGTTATACTCACCTAGGGGGACGTAATTTTATTACATATGGGCTTAGGGCTGCTAATAAAATGGAAAGTAATACAATTAAAAAGCAATTAAAACCATTATGGCGACGCTTTCATGAAGAATTGGATAAGGATTAACTAGTGCAGGTTAGCCATATTGGCGCTGTATTAGTTTATTCATGGCCAGCCACCATGTTCTGGATTTGCGTTATTAATTTACTTTTAGCCTTTTCATCGTGTTGAGGTATAACCACATCTATTTTTACCTCTAAACCTAAAGCTTCCATTAAATCAAACGCGCGGCCAATTGATAACGAACCTGTGCCATTTTCAAAATCACTTACTGTATTAATACTAATACCGGAGAAATCTCCCGCAGTTTTTTGGTCAAGCTTTTGGCTTTTTCTCACAATGCTTGCCAATTTACCTAATTGTTTTGCTGACTTTATCGTGACTTCCATTACCAATCCAAAATTCACAGTGTTTTGTGAATAATAGTTTAAAAAGTACAAAAAAGCTAATAATTCACAATATTTTGTGAATTACAGCGAAAGTTAACTCACTAAAGGATAAATTCACAGTATTTTGTGAATTAGTAAATTAATAGGCATGAACCTAATAAATTCACAATAAACTATGAATTTAGGTAATTGAAAATTTCACTCTCTTTTTAATCAAAATGTAACGGGGGTTTACAGCTGAGGTCAAAGGTTAAAGGAACAAGGTCAAAAAATTTTAGTTACGTTAAGTTTGGTATAGTCCAACAAAACCCAACAAGGAAATACTGCTCAATAGGTAATAAGTGAATCGTTTAATGTTAAACATAGCTTGGTACGAGAATAGAAATAAAAAGAGTAGCATCCATGCTACTGCAAGTGCGATATTAATAAAAAACTAAGAGCTTGGTTGCGAAGGTTGATACTTATTAACGAGAATTTGCTGTAAACTTTTTAGTGCCCGCTTTATCGCTTGCAGCATACTTCTTCCTTTTGTATTTACATTAATACTGGGTAGCCCAGGCAAAAGAATATTAATTTTGCATTGCTGCAAAGTGCCGTGGCGCTCACTCGAAAGATCATTTATTTGAATCTCAACTTTACGAATATTTAAAGCATGTTTTGCCAATTGGCTTTTTATCAACTTCAAAAGCGACATCTTTTCACTTGCGTTAATTATCTTGTTTTTAACTGTAAGTTTTAGCTTCATGCAATTACACCTTTTAATAGTAACTATGTTGCAGGCATGACTGTAATCTACTAACTTAGTGGCAAAGGAAAAAGCTGATTATTTCTTACTTTAAAACAGGTATTTTCGAATGATTACCAACATTAACTACAATCACTTATATTATTTTTGGCAGGTAAGTAAGCATGGAAGTATTGCAGCGGCGAGTAAAATACTTAATTTAACGCCGCAAACGGTCAGCTCACAAATTACTAACTTAGAGCAACGATTAGGAAAACCACTGTTTGTTCGCCAAGGGCGAGGCCTACAGTTAACTGAATTTGGCCATGTAACTCAGCAATACACCAATGATATGTTTGCTATTGCTCACGAATGGCTAGAAACCACGCAAGGTGATACCACGCAATACTCACGAACACTAAAGGTGGGTATTTCAGACGTGTTGCCTAAATCACTGGTGTCGAAGTGGCTAGCGCCTTTAATTAATAACGACCGTATTACCAACTTGCACTGTATTGACGGCCAACAAGATGAACTGCTTGCGCAAATGGCGATTCATAAGCTCGATTTAGTGTTAGCCGATAAACCACTCGATACTACTTTGCCATTTAAGGCGTTTTGCCATGAAATAGGTAAAAGCCAAATCGCTCTTTTTGGTAACGAAACATGGCATTCGCAGTTACATAAGCAGTTTCCGCAGTCTTTAAATAACAAGCCCTTAGTGCTCCCCGCAAAAGAAAGCCCTGTCGCGCGGGCTATTTATTATTGGCTGCAAGAGCAAGACATTGAAATGACAATAGCTGGCCATGTTGACGACAGCGCATTAATGAAGTCACTCGGTGAGCAAGGGTTTGGGATATTCCCTGCGCCTATTTTGGTAAGAGCCGAAGTAGAGCGCCATTACGGCGTAAATTACATTGGTACAATTGATAATGTTTATCAGCATTATTATGCCTTTACACCCGACAGGCTCATTAAAGATAGTATTTATGACGAATTTATAAAGCACGCGCAAATGACGTAGATTTTAGTTAATCGCCTTAAGATGTTAAAGGTTAAAGGTTAAAGGTTAAAGGGTTCGGACTCTAACGCTCAACACCGACGCGGGGTGAACCCGCTGCTACTAGTCGCTAATATTCTAGGTAGCAGCGGCTTTATGCCGCGTGTTTTTAAGGCTCATATAAATGCTCTTATCGAGTAAACATATTAATTGCCATTATTATTAATAAGCCGGCAAATATTTTTTTAATGGTTGAAACCGGTAAGTAGTGTGTAGCTTTAGCACCGAGTGGCGCAGTAAACCATGAGGTGCATACAATACCCAATAAAGCGGGCAAATACACAAAGCCTGCAAATCCTTGTTTTAGGCTAAATAACTGGCTGCCTGAGCTGATATAACCCATTGAACCAAACAGCGCTATCACAATGCCTGAGGCCGAGGCGCAGCCAATGGCTTTTTTCATATCAACAGAAAAAAACGTTAGTAGCGGCACTAATACTGCCCCGCCGCCAATGCCAATCATGGCAGATAACCCACCGGTTATGGTCGTATAAACACTCAGTAGCCCTTTGTTTGGTAACGGGCGCGCTATTGCGGAATCACTCTTACCTGAAAAAATCATTTTAAGTGCAATTAGCACTACGCTTACAGCAAACACCAAACGCACTACATGCTCAGGTAACAGCGCAGCCATAAAGCCACTAATGAGCGCGCCAAAGGCAACGCCTGCCATAACCCAAGGTGCAATATCCCAGGGTACATTGCCATTTTTATGATGCGCAATAGCCGACGAGGTCGAAGTAAATAAAATAGAGGCCAGCGAGGTCGCAATGGCAACCACCACCACTTGTTCAGGTGGCAAAGCATTAAAGTGCAGTAATATCATGCTGAGTATGGGTACAATAACTAGCCCGCCCCCTATTCCTAATAAGCCTGCTAAAAAACCAACACCACTGCCAAGTATGGCGCAGTAAATAATTAACACTATTAAATCACTCATTCCTTTTGTCTCTTCTCATGTTAGGGGTTGTTATGCTCTGTGGCGGTGAGTTGCGTGTAAAAAATGTTTAATAAAACAGCTAAGCTCACCAAGGTTTATTCGAGTATATCAACAACCGTTTATGCAAATGCCACTTTAAGTGCCTATAAGCATTGAATAATACTCACGTTTTGTATGAATAAATCACAACACCCATAAAAACATCTAGAAATCCAGACTTCTAAATTGGGTTTTGTCGCAGAGGGGGCGTCTACTAGCCTAATTTATTCATGCAACTTAGTAAGAGAGTGAATCTGCCTCATGTTTTACCTGAAATAATACCGTTTTTCTTCATGCTACATAGCGCGTATAAATTTATTAACTCTGCACAGCACCATTACAGCTAACCCGTTATGTCGGTTTTAACAGCGAGTAATGTGTCATTGATAAAAGCAGCAACAACTCAGATTGAAAGGATACGGCTATGAGCACTGATCTTACATTTACGATTAAAAGCACTAACTTGGATGAAAACTATCATCCATCAAATAACACACGTATTACGACCAATTTCGCTAATTTAGCAAGGGGTGAAAGCCGCCAACAAAACCTGCGTAATACCCTAAAAATGATCAACAATCGTTTTAATGCACTGGCCAGTTGGGATAACCCAGAAGGGGAGCGTTACGAGGTTGAGCTCAAGATCATTTCGGTTGATTTAAACATTGCAGGCAGTGGCCAAGCATTTCCGTCAATAGAGGTATTAAAAACCAATATTATTGACCACCAAACTAACGAGCGAATAGAAGGCATAGTGGGTAATAACTTTTCATCGTATGTGCGCGACTACGATTTTAGTGTGTTATTGCTTGAGCATAACAAAAGCAAACCGCAATTTAGTATTCCCGATAACTTTGGTGACTTACACGGCAAGTTGTTTAAATGCTTTGTAAGCTCAGATACCTATAAACAGCACTTTAAAAAGCCACCAGTTATTTGTTTAAGCGTGTCTGATAACAAAACCTATCAGCAAACCGAAAATCTGCACCCCATTTTAGGCGTAGAGTATCAGCCTAATGAGTCGTCGTTAACAGAGCAATATTTTAAAAAAATGGGCTTACAAGTGCGCTACTTTATGCCACCAAACAGCGCTGCACCGTTAGCCTTTTACTTTTTTGGTGACCTACTTAACGACTACAGCAACCTTGAGCTAATTAGCACTATTAGCACCATGGAAACGTTTCAAAAAATTTATCGTCCAGAAATTTATAACGCCAATGCCGCCGCAGGTAGCCGTTATAAACCAAATTTAAAAAATGACGATCATTCGTTAACGCAAATTGTGTATGACCGCGCAGAGCGAGGTCAATTAGCGGTTGAGCAAGGCAAATTTACCGAGCAGCATTTTATTAAGCCTTATCAGTCAGTGCTGCAGCAGTTCTCAGCAAGTATCGCTTAATCACACAACAAAATTAAAGGCAGCATTTATTATGAAAAAACTATTACCCACATCATCAGCAGGCAGCTTGCCAAAACCGTCATGGCTTGCTGAGCCCGAAACCTTATGGTCGCCATGGAAATTACAAGGCAGTGAGCTGGTTGATGGTAAACACGACGCCTTGCGTATTTCCTTGCACGAGCAACAAACCGCAGGCGTAGATATAGTCAGCGATGGCGAACAAACTCGCCAACACTTTGTAACCACCTTTATTGAACATTTAAATGGCGTTGATTTTGAAAAACGCAAAACAGTTAAAATTCGCGACCGTTACGACGCCAGCGTACCCACAGTGGTTGGCCCTGTGTTTCGCACTAAATCGGTATTTGTTGAAGACGCTAAGTTTTTACGCCAGCAAACCAGCCAACCAATTAAATGGGCACTGCCTGGGCCCATGACTATGATCGACACCCTGTATGACGATCACTATAAAAGCCGTGAAAAACTGGCATGGGAATTTGCTAAAATACTTAACCAAGAAGCCAAAGAGCTAGAAGCCGCAGGGGTTGATATAATTCAATTTGATGAACCCGCTTTTAACGTGTTTTTTGACGAGGTAAACGACTGGGGCATAGCCTGCCTAGAGCGAGCCATAGAAGGGTTAAAATGCGAAACCGCCGTGCATATTTGCTACGGCTACGGCATTAAAGCCAACACCGATTGGAAGAAAACCCTTGGCACCGAGTGGCGACAATACGAAGAAGTATTCCCTAAGCTGCAAAAATCGAATATTGATATTATTTCGCTCGAATGTCAAAACTCACATGTACCCATAGAGCTACTCGAACTGGTGCGCGGTAAAAAAATAATGGTGGGCGCAATCGATGTAGCCACCAATACTATAGAAACACCCGAAGAGGTGGCCAAAACCCTACGCGAAGCGCTTAAATACGTTGATGCCGACAAACTCTACCCCTGCACCAACTGCGGTATGGCACCCCTACCCCGCGACATCGCAAACGGTAAACTTAACGCTCTTAGCAAAGGCGCAGAGCTAGTACGTAACGAACTGTTAGCAGCGAATGTCGCTTAATTCTTAGTTAAAGCAGCTGTAAAAAGCCACGCCTTAACACATGTTGAGGTGTGGCTTTTTTAATCAAAATGTCATGGGGGTTTACAGTTAAAGTGCAAGGTCAAAGGTGAAAGGGAAAAGGTCTAAGTTCGTTGAATATTGGTTGGGTGAGTGCAGCAAACCTAGCGTAATTAACCTCAGATCTGCATAAGAATTAAAGCCGAGTCACTTTTATACTCGGCTTTTTAGTTTGAAAAGTATAGGCTATTAATCCAGCCATTAAATTAACCATAAATGAGATGCAGCTGCGGTGCCTTGTGTGGTCTATTTGAGCAATATTTTTCAGCTGGTCGAAAACTGTTTCGATGATGAAACCCGTTGATAAAATCGGTATAT
>NZ_PNCN01000093.1:0-13780 GCF_005886135.1 Pseudoalteromonas sp. S4741
GTATCATCCTAATTTACTATTTGGCAGTTTAACGTCACGTAAATAAACTGAACTTTTGTTAAGAGATTTACTTACGTATTGAATCAAAATTGATATTTATGTTTATTTTCTCTAGCCAGAGATTTCCAGTGAAAACAAGGCGAAATTACGCGTCAATAGCTCGCCTATTGCAAGTAAATTCAACATAGTTAGCGCTGTAAATAGCTGCTTGAGATAGATTTATTATCCAGAGTTCAGGTTATTTATGATATTGCGCACTTAATTCATGCACGGCGTTAATGAATACACCGGCATTTTCTGGGTCAACATCTGGTGTAATGCCGTGGCCTAAATTAAATACATGGCCATTGCCAGTACCAAAGTCTTCTAAAATAGTACCAACCTCTTGGCGAATACGATCAGGCGTACCATGAAGCATTGATGGGTCCATATTACCTTGCAGTGCTACTTTATCGCCAACACGACGTTTAGCATCACCAATGTTAATAGTCCAATCTAAACCTACTGCGTCACAGCCCGTTGCGGCAATCGCTTCAATCCACTGACCACCATTTTTGGTAAATAAAGTAACCGGTACTTTACGGCCATCGTATTCACGAATTAAGCCATCAACAATTTTATGCATGTATTGCAATGAAAACTCATTGTAATCACGCGGGCTTAGTACACCGCCCCATGAGTCAAATACCATTAGCGATTGCGCACCCGCTTTAACTTGCGCGTTTAAGTAATCTATCACCGAATCAGCTAGTTTATCGAGTAATAAATGCAGTGTTTGCGGCTCAGCAAACGCCATTTTTTTGATTTTACCAAATACTTTACTGCTACCACCTTCAACCATGTAAGTTGCAAGTGTCCAAGGCGAACCTGAAAAACCAATTAATGGCACTTCGCCTTTAAGTTCACGACGAATAGTGCTCACTGCGTTCATTACATAGCCAAGCTCATCGGTAGGATCGAGTTTAGGAATTTTTTTAACATCAGCTAGTGACGAAATTGGGCGTTCAAACTTAGGGCCTTCGCCTGTTTCGAAGTACAAGCCTAATCCCATTGCATCGGGAATAGTTAAAATATCACTAAACAAAATAGCTGCATCTAATGGGTAACGGCGCAAAGGCTGTAATGTTACTTCACAGGCTAACTCAGCATTTCTACACAGGCTCATAAAATCGCCCGCTTGTGCACGTGTAGCACGGTATTCAGGTAAATAACGTCCTGCTTGACGCATCATCCATATCGGCGTGACATCAACAGGTTGCTTGGCAAGGGCACGTAAATAACGGTCGTTTTTTAATTCGCTCATAGCGTATAGAGTCCTAGGGCTTTTAGAAATTGTGCAAGATTGTACCACCATATTCACGACCCCTCTATCGCTAAGCGATTAAATCGCTACAGAGTAGCGCTAGATCAAGTAATTTTTAATTTTCATGTTGCTTTGTACATAAAAAAACCAAACAAACGTTAATAATAAAAACTTTTCATTAAACTATTTGCAACACCTAAAAAAGCTTGATATTGTATCTCCCGCGTTAACAAAACAATAACAAAAATTGTTAATATAAAAATAATAAAAATCTCTAATAAAAATAAGAATGCTTGTTTAAACAAGTCTAATAAAGAAATTAAACCACCGTAACAGGTGGTTTTTTCTTGCCTGAAATAAATTACTTACAACTTATACCTTAAACAAAACCCTCTGTGGTACTACATCTATTTTACTTGTTGATATACACGCCAATTAAATATATCTTGGATGATAGAAACTTTATTACCAATTAAAAATCCAACCCAGCTTAGGAGAAGAATTATGCTGAAGCGTGTAGAAAAAGCTCAACAAAAGTGGGGGGGTAGCCATACGGTCATCGACAATTGGTTAAACGAACGCCAAGAGCTGATTGTACTTTATTGTAAAATTGCAGGCTTTTCACCTTACGAGAAAAAAGATCAATCTTTGCCTGAACCATCACAAATTCAAGCATTTTGCCAAATCTTAATGGATTACCTATCGGCCGGCCACTTTGAAGTGTACGACGATATTGCTAAAGCTTGCGAAAAGAAAGGCTTAGAAAGCCAACAACTAGCAAATACTATATACCCACGTATTTCAGATACCACTGACATTGCTCTAGATTTCAATGACAAATACGCTGAAGTAGACGCAGAAGATTTGTTAGTAGGATTTGATAATGACCTATCGGTTATTGGTGAAGCACTCGAAGCGCGCTTTGCACTCGAAGATGAGTTAATTGATAACTTATATTCTAACCACACTGACTAATTAGTTATTCAGTGCAATAAAAAAGGGACTTAAGGTCCCTTTTTTGTTTTATATAAATACTTATTCTGCAGCGGCAGCTTCTGCATCATTTTGAATTTCTAATAATTCAACTTCAAAAATAAGTGTTGAATTAGCAGGAATTTTACCTAAGTCACGATCGCCGTAAGCAAGGTCTGAAGGAATAGTAAATTTGTACTTAGACCCTACAGACATAAGTTGTAAACCTTCAGTCCAACCAGGAATTACACGGTTTAGTGGGAACGTTGTTGGCTCGTTACGTGAGTAAGAGCTATCGAACTCAGTACCGTCTAACAATGTGCCTTTATAATGTACTTTAACCACATCAGTTGCTACTGGTTTTGCGCCTTCGCCTTCGCTCATTACTTCGTACTGTAAACCAGACTCAGTAACCATCACGCCTTCTTTTTTAGCGTTATCAGCTAGGTATTTTTCACCTTCAGCTTTGCTTTTTTCAGACTCTACTTTTGCTTTTTCTTCTTGTTTAGTGCGCACTGATTCGTCTAATGCTGTTAGTACTTCACGAATTTTCTCTTCGTCAATTTTTGCATTACCCGCAAGTGCATCTTCAAAGCCTCGCATTAATAAAGCTTGGTCTAATTCAATACCAATTTCTTTTTTATCCGCTAAGTCTTTATTTAAAAAGTTACCTACAGATGCACCAATACCGTACGCTTGTTGTTGCGCTACAGTATCTAGTTTAACGTCTGCTTGCTCTTTTTTTGCTTCTTGATTACAAGCTGTAAGCGCTAAAACTGACGCTGCAATCAATGACAATTTAATCGTCTTTCTCATTTTAAATCTCCGACACACTTTGCAGTTGCCATTTATTGTAATATTACTAGTTAAAGATTAACGGCCTACATGGTAGGCTGCTTGTTTAATAGCTAAACTAAAAACATATCCAGTGATTAGACAAACAACCTAGGCGTTTAACGAGACCTAGTCTAACCTCTCAGTCACGAAGAGTTAAGAGGAAATACCTGTAATATGTCGTTATTTCGTACTTTTTTAGTCGCCACTTGCTGTTTATTAACAATTGCATGTAGTGATGAAAAACAACAAGCAGTGGCCATTTTTGAGCACACAGCACAGGGCGCCTTTTCATCTGCGTTATCGCACGATGGTCAATACAGCCTAGTATCTTCTATCCATCATGGGGTCGCACTTTGGGATAATCAACAGCAAGCCCTTAAATACCAATGGTTTCAACAACAAGCGCAAGACAGCCTTGTTTACGCTGTAGCCATTGCTTTTGATAATAGCGTGGCTGTTACCGCCGAAAAAGCCACCTTTGCGGTCTGGGATATTGCCACCGGCAAAAATAAAGGCTTTTATAAAATACAAAAAGCCAGTATCCGCGATATTGCCATTAGTAACCAAGGCCAAAGTGTTGTTTACGGGCGTAGTGATGGCGTTGTAGTATTTATAAACCTTAATACTGGCAGACGCATTGAATTTTTAGGCCACCAAGATAAAGTAAACACCGTAGACCTATCACCTAATGGGCGCTATGCATTGAGCGGCTCTAACGATTATGTGGCCTACTTATGGGATACCCAAAGTGGACAAGTTATCCATCGCTTTAATCACCCAACCCGAGTAACCCAAGTCGCTTTAGATCCTCAAGGTCGTTATGCTTTTACCGCCGACAGTATGGCACAAGCAAATGTATGGGAGCTGACTACAGGTGACCTTGTTAGTAAACTAAAGTATATTGCGCGTCAGAAAATTTTTACCGCAGTGCGCTTTAACGATCAAGGCACTTTATTAGCAACCGGTTCACCCAATAAACGAGTTGATTTATGGCAGCTAACCAGTGGTGAAAAAATTCAAACATGGCAAGTCACTCCGCGAGAAGGCAGTAAGCCCAAATCGGCAGTGGTACTTGATGTGGCATTTACAGATAACGGTAAATCATTGTTAACTGAAAGCTCGAGCGGAATCGCTGAGCGCTTTATTATACGAGAACCAAATGAACACAATTGAACATCGGCTAATGGAACTTGAGGCTAAAGTGGCTTTTCAAGACGAAACAATTGAAATTTTGAATGATGAAATAAAAGTTCACCAGCAACAGTTGGCAAAAATAAAGCGCCAAACCGAGTTGCTGGCTGAAAAACTTAAAGAGTCGCAAGCATCGCAACCTATGATGTCGAATATACCGGAGCCTCCGCCACCGCATTACTAAACTGTTTAGGTTTAGTCGCCTGGATTAAACACGCCAATGATCTGTTCAAATTGGCGTGTTGATGCCTGCACAGCCTGCTCTGGTTGAGCCATTTTATGACCACACTGCATACATTCAACTTTTTCTACGTCATGCTCTTTGTAGAGCATTAACATATCCATGGTTTTACACTCAGGACACGTTGCTCCAGCAATAAATCGTTTTTTATGTTTCACTTCGTTTTTCCTACCATTTTGACTGACGTTATTTTATCGCAATATTTGCCTACTTGATACGATTGATATAGCTAATAAGATCCGTGTTATAATGGCCGCAATTCAATCAAGGCACAGTAAAGTAACGTATTTATGATCCAAATCTCAGAAATAGAACTGCTTCGCGGTGGCAAAGCTTTATTAAAAAATGCATCGGCTACACTATTCCCAGAGCACAAAGTAGGCCTTGTTGGTGCCAATGGCTGTGGTAAGTCAACGTTATTTAGTTTATTAAAGTCTGAGCTTTCGTTAGATGGCGGTAATTGCAGTATTCCTAAAGATTGGTCACTGGCCTCAGTAAAGCAAGAAACCCCCGCTCTTGAAATAAGCGCTATAGATTACGTACTACAAGGCCACCCTGAATATTATGCACTGCGTATAGCGCTACGTGAAGCCGAGCAAAATAACGATGGCGACACCCAAGCTAAAGTGCATATTCAGCTTGAAAATATTAAAGGCTATAGCATTGAAGCCAAGGCAGGTGAGCTGTTACATGGTTTGGGCTTTGCTAATAATCAAATAGAAAACCCGGTAAGTGCATTTTCGGGTGGTTGGCGCATGCGCTTAAACTTAGCCCAAGCGCTTATTCGCGATGCCGACTTACTATTACTGGATGAGCCAACAAACCACCTAGATTTAGATGCCGTGTATTGGCTCGAGCGTTTTTTACGTGCCTACACCGGCACGCTAGTACTTATTTCTCACGACCGTGAGTTTTTAGATGCTGTGGTTGATCAAATTTGGCATATAGATAAACAACTTATTAATGTGTACAAAGGTAACTACTCGCAGTTTGAACGCCAAAAAGCTGAGCGCCTATTACAGCAGCAAGCCATGTTTGAAAAACAACAAGAACAAATAGCGCATCTTGAGCAGTTCATTACCCGCTTTAAAGCCAAAGCTAGTAAAGCCAAACAGGCACAAAGCCGTGTTAAAGCGCTAGAGCGAATGGAAAAACTTGCCCCAGCACATGTTGACTCGCCATTTGATTTTGAATTTGCCGAACCAACCGCCCTGCCTAACCCGTTAATGACACTCGACAAAGCCAAAGCCGGTTATGGCGATGTCACCATTTTAAACAGTATTAAGCTGAACTTAGTACCAGGCAGCCGTATTGCACTACTGGGCAGAAATGGCGCAGGTAAATCAACACTAATTAAGCTGCTCTCTGGTGACTTACAACCTCAAGCAGGTGAAGTGTTTCAGCATCAAGGCTTAAACATTGGCTACTTTGCGCAGCATCAACTGGAGTCTCTAGATTTAAAAGCCAGTGCCGTCACTCACCTGCAACGCTTAAACCCTAAAGCCAGCGAACAATCATTGCGTGACTTTTTAGGCGGTTTTGCCTTTGTAGGCGATAAAGCACTCGACCCTGTAGCTCCCTTTTCTGGCGGTGAAAAAGCCCGTTTAGTACTGGCTATGTTGGTTTATCAAAAACCAAATTTATTACTACTCGATGAGCCAACCAACCACCTTGATTTAGAAATGCGCCACGCTTTAGTTATGGCATTACAAGGCTTTGAAGGCGCTATGGTCACGGTATCGCATGACCGTCATATGCTTAAAAATACCGCCGATGAATTTTATTTAGTTGATAATGGCGAGGTCACCCAATTTGGCTACGACCTAGATGCATATTATCAGTGGCTGCTTAATGCTAATAAAGAAGCCGCTAAAAACGACACCGACGAAGAGCCAAAAGCCCATTCACAAGTTAACCGTAAAGAACAAAAGCGCTTAGAGGCCGAGTTTAGAAAAGCGATTCAACCGCTGAAAAAGCAAATTGAAAAGCTTGAAAAACAATTGGATAAATTTGCTGCAGAATTAGCTGACGTTGAAGAGGCGCTAGGCGATAACACACTTTATAACGATGAAAATAAAGCTAAGCTTAAAGAGTTAATTACTAAACAAGCCACACTTACGCCTAAGCTTAACGATGTTGAAGAAGAGCTACTTATGGCCCTTGAAGAAATGGAACAGAAAGAGCAGGCATTCGCCGATGAACTTGCTTAACAGCAACGATTTTTGGCAGTTTGCATGTAACCTTTATAGCAAAGGTGACATGCAAACGCGCCTGTTGGATTATCAAAACCAGCTAGGTAAAAACGTAAACCTGTGCTTATTGCTTTACTACTTAGATTCTCTCAATCTAACAATTAGCCAAGCACAGCTAAATAAGCTTGAACAATCAATTAGTGAGCTTGATAAGCAGGCATTGAAGCCACTACGAGCCACACGTGCCTATTTAAAAGCCAATAAAACCCAGGTTACAGATTACGCCGCAATTCGAAAAGCGCTTCTAGGTGCCGAGCTAAAATTAGAAAAGCAGCAACAAATAATATTGATTGATGAAGTTAATAGTATGAATTTAACACCTTGTGCAACGCCCAATAACAGCGATAAATATTTGGCATAATTTTTCACTATTAATTTCATCAGATCATAAGGTAGTGTTTAGAAATCTGTGTCATTTCAGTATTATTAAGAAAACAGGAGTGACACATGACTCAATCTTTCGACTTCAACAAAGCATTAGCTGAACTTCAAGCTGGTAAAGGCCTTACTGGCGAAGACGGTGTTCTAACACCATTAATTAAACAACTCACCGAAGCGGCTCTTAAAGCTGAATTAGAGCAGCATTTAGAATCTGAGACCCAAGTTAACCGTAAAAATGGTTCAACCAAAAAAACAGTTAAGTCATCCATAGGTCAATTCGAACTTGAAACGCCCAGAGACCGTTCAGGTTCGTTTGAACCTCAGCTTGTTAAAAAGAACCAAACCAAGTTAACGCCTGAAATTGATGAGAAAATCCTATCTATGTTTGCTTTAGGTATGAGCTATCGAGATATTCGAGGCCACATACAGGATATGTATGGCGTTGAGGTATCAGAGGCCACCATCACTGCCGTAACAGACCAACTGATACCAGAGCTTAAAGCATGGCAAGCGCGCAGCTTAGACACGCTTTACCCGTTTATCTGGCTTGATGCCATTCATTATAAGATTAAAGAAAATGGGCGCTACGTGAGTAAGGCTATTTATACCGTACTAGGTGTCAATATCGAGGGCCGCAAAGAGTTACTTGGTTTATATATCTCTGAAAGTGAAGGGGCTAACTATTGGTTATCAGTATTAACAGATTTACATAATCGTGGTGTATCCGATATTTTAATTGCCTGTGTTGATGGACTAAAAGGCTTCCCTGAAGCAATAGCAACAATCTATCCTGACGCCGAAGTGCAGGAGTGCGTTATTCATCAAATTCGTAATTCGATGAAGTACGTAGCCTCTAAGCACCAAAAAGAGTTTATGGCTGACCTGAAACCCGTTTATAAGGCAGCCACGAAAGATGCAGCAGAAGCCGCTCTCGCCGAATTAGATGCCAAATGGGGCAAGTTATACCCTATCGTTATCGAGTCTTGGCGTCGTAAGTGGGGCAATCTGTCGGTTTACTTCAAGTATCCAGATTACGTGCGTAAAGCTATTTATACCACAAATGCAATTGAAGCTGTACATCGTCAGTTTAGGCGACTCACCAAGACTAAGGGAGCATTCCCTAATGAAAACAGCTTGATGAAATTATTGTATGCAGGCATATTGAATGCCTCGAAGAAATGGACAATGCCAATCCATAATTGGAATCTGACATTGTCGCAATTGGCCATCCACTTCGAAGGTAGGTTAGATGGTGTGCTAGATATTTAGCAACTTAGGCTGACACAGAATTCTGAACGCCCTCGATCATAAAGCCATTTATATTATGAATATTAGCTCTTATATTCATGGTTACTTTGGTTTACTTTTATACACCAAGCTATATATCTTTAGTTTTGTATTGAAATACCTCTTCTAAAGGTAAGTTAAAAACTAAAGAAATTTTAAAAGCCACCTCTAAAGTGGGTGAATATTTATTTGCCTCAATTGCCATTACCGTTTGCCGCGTTACGCCAATAGCATCTGCTAACTGCTTTTGCGTCATTTCATCGCGTAAAAAGCGTAATGTTCGAATAGAGTTAGTTATTGCATACTCACTCATAGATATCACCCGTTCTGCCTTTATAAAGCTGCGCTATGTAATTGACTATTTCGGCAATCAAAAAAGCGCCTACCATGATATGCATTGGTAAATATGGAATATTATATTCGATAGCTGGGCCCCAGTTATTAGCTTCAATTTGATATTGAAAAATAGCAACACAAATTCCCGCCTGTAAGATTATGGCCTTGTATTTATAACCCACTAAATTTATTTGCTTTTCTCTCACATCAGGTGGCTGATTTAATTCATTATCACTGATAAATGTAAGTAATAAATAGCTCAATACTATAAGTATCACAGAATAAATTAACACCTGTAGCAATAAGCCAGATAACCAAGAAACAGAACTAAGCTGCTGCGTACTCGCATTCATTAGTCTGTTTACATAAAAGTAAGATATGTACACACTTACTAGTAAATCGATACTCAGCGTCAGTTCTCTAAAACTTATGCTTTGTAAAAGCTCTTTAAAGTGCTCTGAACGAGTCATATAAAGCTAACTCCAAGTAAAATATTTTTGACTTTTAAACTATAAGTTCACTTTTTAGCCATGTCAAATATATTTAACACCAGGTTTATTTTATTTAACCTAAAACAAAGCAACGGTTATTCAAAGCTGAACTTTGCTGACCATCTTTATTATAAAAGTGATTAAAAAATCGCAGATAATTTACTAAAAAGTGCAAAATCGACTTAACTTTATTGATCAAAATCAACATCTGCATTGCCCATTTTATAATCTGTAAAATAGCTTGATCTGGATCATATCAAGTACCACTGAGCCAGCCTATGATTACCCCATAGACATCAGGAGGCAATTATGGACGTATTCTTTAGAGATTTTTTTAGCGACCCAGTACTATTTTTATCATTTGGATTTTTAGGCGTCGTTATTAGTTTATGCCTCTTCTTTGTGTATTTTTTCATGAAAAAAGTACACGATGCAGATATTAAAGAACAGCATTAAGCACGACGCACAAAGCGCCTTATTAGTTTACTGATTAGGCGCTTTTTATTTTTAAATATAAAAAATTTGCTACACTAGCGCTTCGTTAATTGCAAAGTGCGTAGTACAGACATGATCCCTAAGTTCAAACCCGCATGGTGGATGACCAACCGACACGTTCAAACCATAATACCGCGTTTTTTCCGCCCTTTTCATCATACTCGCTACGAACTTGCGCAACTTGATACGCCCGACGGAGACTTTATTGAGCTTGCTTGGTCACTCCCGCATAACGAAAAAGCACCACTCGCAGTGGTACTTCATGGACTTGAAGGCAATATCAACAGTTTTTATGCCAAAGGCATGATGAAGGCATTAAAAAAGCAAGGCTTTGCTGTCGTATTGATGCACTTTAGAAACTGCTCAACCGAAGTAAACCGCTTACCAAGAGCCTACCATAGTGGCGACACCGCCGATTTAGCTTTTTTTATAAATCATTTAAAACAACAGTTTCCAAATCGCCCTATTGTAGCGGTGGGTTTTTCATTGGGTGGTAATGTACTGGCTAAGTATTTAGGCGAAGAAAACATTCACTGCCCGCTTAACGCAGCTGCCGTGATATCTGCGCCCTATGATTTATCATCATCTAGTGATGTTATTCGTAAAAGCTTAGGTAAAATTTATCAAAAATATTTGCTCGATCGAATGAAAAAATCGATGCAACGTAAATTACCGCAAATTAAACAGCAGATACCGATCACCACTGATCAATTAATGGAAATTGACGATTTATTAGAGTTCGATAACCAGCTTACAGCACCGTTGCATGGCTTTGAGAATGCACACGATTACTACAAAAAAGCCAGTGCGATGCCATATTTAAAAGATATTGCGACACCTACACTAATTATTCATGCCAAAGACGACCCTATGCTGTCGATTAAAGCGGTTCCAAGTAGTCAGGATGTAAGTGAGCATGTTACGCTGCGTATCTCTGAAAAAGGCGGCCACGTAGGTTTTATTAGCGGTAACAACCCATTTAAACCCGTGTATTGGCTAGAGCAAGTAGTGCCTGACTATTTTAAGCAATGTGTATTTAATAACACCGATAATGAGTGGCTATGATTATTCCTTTTGAACAACTTGATAAAGACACACTGTACAACCTAATTGAAAGCTACGTTTTGCGCGAAGGCACTGACTATGGCGAACAAGAGTTCAGTATTGAAAGTAAAGTAGCGCAAGTAAATCAGCAATTAAAAAGCGGCGAAGCTATGGTGTTTTTCTCTGAGCTACATGAGTCGGTCACCATAATTTCTAAAAGTGAATTCAAAGCACTACAAAGTGAAGCGCAATTCGACGAGTAAACTTGTCAGACACGGCGTAAAAATAGACAATGGCTTTTTTAACTTAAAGAGCCATTATAAATGATAAAACTAAGCTCAATAGTTATTGCAATGTCGATTGCATTAACAGGTGCAGTACACGCAGAAATTACTCCCTCAGATAAAGCAATTAAGCTTGCACACGATACCATTTTAATCGATACCCACATTGATGTACCTTACCGTATTCACGCAAAATGGGCTGATGTAACTAAAGCTACTGATGGCGGCGATTTTGATTACCCTCGTGCAGTAAAAGGCGGTTTAAACGCGCCATTTATGTCGATTTATATTCCTGCTCATTTAGAGTTTGAAGGCAAAGGCAAAAGCTTTCAATTAGCGAATCAACTTATTGATGGTATGGAAGCAATTGCACAACGTGCACCTGACAAGTTTGCCATTGCCAGCTCAACAAGCGATATCGAAGCACAATTTAAGCAAGGTAAAATGTCGATTGCTATGGGCATGGAAAACGGCTCACCCATTGAAGGCGATTTAAACAACCTACAGCATTTTTTTGACCGTGGTGTGCGCTATATCACCCTTGCTCACTCGCAAAGCAACCATATTTCTGACTCATCATACGATATTCGTCGCAACTGGAAAGGCCTAAGCCCATTTGGTAAAGAACTAGTAAAAGAGATGAATAACATCGGCATGCTGATTGATGTGTCTCATATCTCGGACGATGCGTTTTATCAAGTGATGGAACTGTCTAACACACCCGTTATTGCGTCACACTCTTCACTACGTAAATACACGCCGGGTTTTGAGCGTAATATGAATGACGACATGCTGTTAGCCCTTAAAAAGAACGGTGGTGTAATTCAAATTAACTTTGGTTCAAGTTTTGTTACTGCTAAAGCAGGTACGTGGGGCAAACAGTTAAAGAGTAAAAAAGAAGCGGTAAAAAAAGATGGTACTAAGTTAAGTAAAGATTTTGATGCGATGTACCGCGCTAAAAACCCCTACCCATTTGCAAGCCTTGAGCAAGTTCTTGATCATATTGATCACGTTGTGAAGCTAATTGGTATCGAGCATGTTGGTATTGGCTCTGATTACGACGGTGTAGGTGACTCACTGCCTATCGGCTTAAAGGATGTATCTAGCTACCCTAACCTAGTTCAAGGTTTGATGGACAGAGGTTACAGCGACACCGATATTAAAAAGATTTTAAGCGGCAATACGCTAAGAGTGTGGAAGCAAGCTGAGCAATACGCAAAATCGCATTAAGCTTTACGCGCTAGGCTTAGGTCTAGCGCTTATAGCCAATTTAAACACCGTATTTTGCCACTCACGCCCCGCCTTCTTAATTAACCCGTATATTTCATCCTCGTTTAACACATTTTTTAACAGACTTATATTTCGAAAACAGATGAATTACCCATTTTAGAGGCAGATTATTTTATGACTATAAACAAAGGAACTATTGCGATTACTATAGCAACACTTGCCTTGGTAATTTCATGCTACGGAACATTTTTTAAAAATCAGCCCAGTTCACCTAATAAACCTAAGCAACAGCTAAGCCCCACAGTTTCTATTAGTACTCCTGCAGAATATCAGCAATCAAATGAAGCCTTAATTGACGAACTAAGCAAGAAAGTAAGTTCGCTACAACGCAAAGTAGCAAACTTAACACTGCACGCTAATGGCTCTTATCAAGAACAAGATACCGACGAATTTAAGGAACTTGTTCTTGACGTACTAGAGGAAAAACAGCAGCAAGAAGATGAAAAACGACGTGAGCAAAATCCTCTTTATAGCTTTTATGCAGACTTACCAGAAGACTATGATTTAAGGATCAAATCAGAACCTGATTATGCTAAACAAATAAACTCTCAATTAAGAGAGCAAACTTTAGATCCAAGCATCTCTGATTTAAATAGGTTAGCTGCACTGAGCCAACTGCAAATGAATATGTATATTCTAAATAAATCTACTATGCCCGAGTATGACTATGAAGTAGTAGGTAACATTTTAAATTTAGCGAACAGCAGTAGTGACGAAAAATTTAAAATTCAAGCTGTTGAGTTAACAACTCAGACACCGGTACTTGATTACCGCCTTGCAGAGCAATTTACAATCTTGTTAGAGCAAGACACGAATGATTATATCCGTCGCTTAGCTGCACAAGGGTTGATGGCGCAATACTACCAAGCTCAAAATAAACAAGATGGCTATACAAAGCAAATGGCGCAACATCTACTTTCAGTTTATGACAATAGTTCTGACAATGCAGTCAGGGCAACGCTTGACGAAATGATGGGTAACCAAGATATGCTTGATGAATTACGTAAGAATGCTGGTTACTAACTAATTAAGTTCATGCTCCTACTTTGTTACAGCGATAACATGAATACTTTTACTTCAGACATTAAAAAACCCGAGACTGAGCTCGGGTTTTATTAATGCTTAATGCATTACAACTAATGATTACTCTACGATAGTTGCTACAAAGCACCTACCCCTAAGGTAAGAGCGCCACCTTCACATGAAGTAAATTGCAGACATTAAAAAACCCGAGGCTAAGCTCGGGTTTTTCGTATTAATTAGCTAGGCTAATTATTACTCTACGATAGTTGCTACAACACCAGCACCTACAGTACGGCCACCTTCACGGATAGCGAAACGAAGACCTTCGTCCATCGCGATTGGTGCGATTAGCG
>NZ_PNCN01000094.1:0-6460 GCF_005886135.1 Pseudoalteromonas sp. S4741
TTGAACAAATTTTAATCCGTAAAGGGCAACAGACCCTAATATTAACGGCATTTATCGCCGCCACCTATGTAATACCAACCAACGCCGAGTTATACTCGGCGTGTTTTGTTTTAATTAAGAGCAAGTATGTCTACACAATTACGAATTTTTAAAGCGGATGCGGCATTAAAATGGTTTAAAGCGGGTTGGCTAATTTTTAAAACTCAGCCATTAACCTTTATCTTTATGCACTTGTTTATTGGCATTGTTGGCTTGTTGTCTTTATTTTTGCCGTTATTACAAATAGTCGCAGCATTGGCTACACCATTTTTAACCGCTGGTTTTTATCAAGCCGTGCTTACCAAGCAGCAAGGCGGAAAAATTATGTTAGCCGACATTTTGAAGCCCTTTTCAGCAAAAGGAAATCGGTTAGGCTTATTTCGCTTAGCGCTTTATCAAATGGGTGCCGGTATTTTAATTGCGCTGCTCGCCAATGGGTTATTTGCCGATGCGATGGCGGTTATGACGCAGCCTGACTTAGATCCTAATACAGCAATTAGCCAAATGCTTAAGAGTATTTCGTTTGCCAATGTGGCACTGTTTTTAATTGCGCTCTCAATTTACTTTACTTCGTTTGCCTATGCGGTACCGCTGGTTTACTTTAATAAAGAACAACGTATTTTAAATGCCTTAAAAAGTTCGTTTATGGTGTTTTATTATAATATTTTACCACTGAGTGTTTATGGTATTATTTGCGCATTATTAATGGTGTTGTCGATGTTCTTATCGCTACTACCGCTGTTGATTTTAATGCCAATTTGCTACATTAGTTTCTTTGTTTCTTATCAGGCTATTTTTATGCCCGTTGTGCCACCAAGTGATGACAGTAACATTAAGCCTTTAAGTAGCGAGCAAAGCGGGCGCTTTGACGCTTAATGGATGATACGTTAAAACAAAAGTTAAAAAACTATGTGCTTTGGTTACTAGGAAGGCAAGAGTATTCGCGCCGAGAGTTAACCCAAAAGTTACAGCAAAGAGAAGCAACCGACGAGTTCATAGAAAACCTGCTTGATTGGTGCGAAAAGCACAATTTTATTAACGAGCAGCGTTACTGTGAAGGGTTTGTAAGAAAGCACATATTTAAATGCCATGGCTTAAAGCGAATTCAAAGTGAGGCCATGAGTAAAGGGATTGATAGAGCACTGCTTGAAACAGTGATTGAAGAGCTGGAAATAGATTGGTTTGAGCTCGCGCAGGAAGCGTACAACAAAAAATATTCAACGACACCGGCAAACCTCGAGTACAAAGAAAAAGCTAAGCGCGTGCGCTACTTAATGTATCGAGGATTTAGCTATGATCAAATAAATTTTGCAATGCAAGCACAGTAAATACAGGTGAGACTTTCACATGCAGCACATGACTACCGCACAAATTAGGCAACAGTTTTTAGACTTTTTTGCCAGCAAGCAACACCAAGTTGTTCCTTCTAGTTCGCTCATACCGGGTAACGATGCCACGTTGTTATTTAATAATGCCGGTATGGTGCAATTTAAAGATGTATTTTTAGGCGCTGAAAGCCGCCCTTACACACGCGCAACTAGTTCGCAGCGTTGTGTGCGCGCTGGTGGTAAACATAACGATTTAGAAAACGTAGGTTACACAGCACGTCATCATACCTTTTTTGAAATGCTAGGTAATTTCAGCTTTGGTGATTACTTTAAGCAAGATGCAATTAAATTTGCGTGGGAGTTTTTAACTGAGGTTGTAAAACTACCAAAAGAAAAGCTGTTAGTAACTATTTATCATGATGACGAAGAAGCCTTTGGCTACTGGGCTAACGATATAGGCTTACCTGAAGATCGTATTATTCGTATTGCAACGAGCGATAACTTTTGGTCTATGGGTGATACCGGTCCTTGTGGTCCATGTTCTGAAATATTTTATGATCATGGCGAGCATATTTGGGGCGGTCCTCCTGGCACACCTGAAGAAGATGGTGACCGTTTCATTGAAATTTGGAACTTAGTATTTATGCAATACAACCGTCAAAGCGACGGAACTATGCTGCCACTTCCTAAGCAATCTGTTGATACTGGTATGGGCCTTGAGCGTATTTCAGCTATTTTACAAGGTGTGCATTCAAACTACGAAATCGACTTATTCCAAGGCTTAATTGCGGCCGCTGCAAGCGTTACTAATGCACAAGATATGGATGATAAATCGCTTCGCGTGGTAGCCGATCATATTCGTTCGTGTGCGTTTTTAATTTCAGATGGGGTTATGCCATCAAATGAAGGCCGTGGTTATGTATTGCGTCGTATTATTCGTCGTGCAGTACGTCACGGTAATAAGTTAGGTGCTAAAGGCGCGTTTTTCTATAAATTGGTTGCTGCACTTATTGAGCAAATGGGTCAAGCGTACCCAGAACTTGCTAAGCAACAAGAAATTATTGAAAAAGTACTGCGTATTGAAGAAGAGCAGTTTGGTAAAACGCTTGAGCGTGGTTTAGCTATTTTAGAAGAAAGCTTGAGTGATTTAACCGGGGATGTGATCCCAGGTGACTTAGTATTTAAACTTTACGATACCTATGGTTTCCCTGCCGATTTAACAGCCGATGTAGCGCGAGAGCGCCAAATGACCATTGACCATCAAGGTTTTGAAGCATGTATGGCAGTGCAACGTAAAACAGCACAGCAAGCAGGCAAATTTGGTGCAGATTATAATGAGCAATTAAAATCAGATAAGCACACTGATTTTAAAGGCTATGATAGTAATCATTACCGTGGCACTGTGGTAGAAATTTTTGCCGGTGGCGAATCGGTATCGTTATTAGAAGATGGTCAGCAAGGTATTATTGTTTTAGACCGTACTCCGTTTTACGCTGAATCAGGCGGCCAAATTGGTGATAGCGGAACAATTACTGTTGCCGGTGGTGAGTTTAATGTAACGAATACCACTAAATTGGGTAATGCTTTTGCTCATCATGGAACAGTTCAAGGACGTATTGGCGTTAACGATAAAGTGGATGCGACCATTGACGATGCGCGTCGTGAAAGCATTAAGAAAAACCACACCGCTACACATATTTTGCATGAAGCACTGCGTCAGCTTTTAGGTGAGCACGTATCGCAAAAAGGCTCACTTGTGCAGCCAGATCGTCTGCGTTTTGACTTCTCTCATTTTGAAGCTGTGACCAAACAAGAACTGCGCGAAATTGAACGTGTAGTAAATGACGAAATTCGTCGTAACTTTGCACTTAATACTGAGCTAATGGCAATTGAAGATGCTAAAGCAAAAGGTGCTATGGCATTGTTTGGCGAAAAGTACGATGACGAAGTACGTGTAGTAAGCATAGGTGATTACTCAATTGAGCTTTGTGGTGGTACACACGTAGAGCGTGCGGGTGATATTGGTTTATTCAAAATTGTATCTGAAAGCGGTATTGCTGCCGGTGTTCGTCGTATTGAAGCGGTAACAGGTGCAGAGGCAATTGCTTATGTAAGCGAGCAAGAGCAACAATTAGCTGATGTTGCAGCGCTTGTAAAAGGTGACAATACGTCAGTGCTTGAAAAAGTAACTGCCTTGCTTGAAAAGTCGAAAGGGCTTGAAAAACAAGTTGCCCAGCTTAACGATAAACTAGCCAGTGCGGCAGGTGCATCGTTACTTGATTCAGTGGTTGAAATTAACGGGGTTAAATTGTTAGTGGCCAACGTTGAGGGCACAGAATCAAAAGCGCTTCGCGGTATGGTTGACGACCTTAAAAATAAAATTGGCTCAGGTGTTATTGCCTTAGGTGTTGCCAGCGGCGACAAAGTAAGCCTAATTGCGGGTGTAACTAAAGACTTAACTGGCAAAGTAAAAGCGGGTGAGTTAGTTAATCACATGGCAGGCCAAGTCGGTGGCAAAGGCGGCGGTCGTCCAGATATGGCGCAAGCGGGTGGTTCTGAGCCACAAAATTTAACAGCAGCACTTGATAGCGTAACAGCTTGGTTAACTGAGCGTACTTAAGCTTAAGTGGCACTTATAGTTCAAAAATTTGGCGGCACTTCGGTAGGCTCAATAGAGCGTATTGAAGCGGTCGCCGACCTTGTTGTTAAAACTAAGCAACAAGGCCACCAAGTGGTTGTGGTGCTTTCGGCAATGTCGGGAGAAACCAATCGCTTAATTAATCTTGCCAAACAAATCGACTCTCGCCCGAGTAGTCGTGAACTCGATGTATTACTGAGTACCGGTGAACAAGTCTCTATAGCTTTATTAGCGATGGCGATTATTAAACGCGGTCATTCTGCGGTAAGCTTGTTAGCCGATCAGGTGAATATATTAACCGATAACATGTTCGGTAAAGCGCGGGTGGAAGACGTTGCAGCAACGCGTTTAAAACATGAGCTTGAACACAACCGCATTGCTATTATTGCCGGCTTTCAGGGGCGCGATATTGAGGGTAATGTGACGACACTTGGGCGTGGTGGTACCGATACCTCTGCGGTTGAAATAGCGGGTGCAATAAAAGCCGATGAGTGTCAGATCTATACCGATGTTGATGGCGTATATACTACAGACCCGCGTGTGGAACCTAATGCACGACGTTTAAGTCATGTCACCTTTGCCGAAATGCTTGAGCTGGCAAGTTTAGGCGCTAAAGTGTTACATATTCGCTCTGTAGAATCTGCTGGTAAACACAATGTTCCTCTGCGGGTGTTATCTAGCTTTAAACCCGATGAAGGCACGTTAATTAGTTTTGAGGAGTGCGACGTGACAAGCAATGTCGTATCGGGTATTGCATTTAATCGAGATGAGTGCTTAATTAAGGTGCATGGAATGCCGCAAGGCACCAAACATCTTGCAAAAGTTTTGAAACTTTTTGCTGATAATGGCATCGAAATAGATATGATTAATCAAATTAATCATAAAGTTGAAAAAGTCGACTATGTTTTTACTGTGCATTTAAATGATTACTTAAACGCACTTGATTTGTTAACGGCTGAGCAACAGCAATTTGATGCACAGGCAATTGACGGATTGACCAATGTGGCGAAAGTGTCAGCGGTGGGTATGGGGATGAAATCTCATTCCGGGGTAGCGAGCTTATTTTTTGATTCGTTAGCACAAGAAAACATTGATGTGATGTTTGTTGCCACCTCAGAGATCAAAATTTCAGTTTTAATAGATGAAAAATACCTCGAGCTGGCTGTTCGTGCATTACATAAGACATTTTTAACAGAAAATGAATAGATTGAGGGTTTTTACTTACTTTTTAGTCTAATTTTAATTAAACTGTTTGTTCGGAATCTTATAATTTTATTGGAACATGGGAGCAAGAGAATGCTAATACTAACTCGTAGAGTAGGCGAGACCCTGATGATTGGTGACGAAGTAACCGTTACTGTTCTGGGTGTTAAAGGAAATCAAGTTCGTATCGGTGTTAACGCACCTAAAGACGTATCAGTTCATCGTGAAGAAATTTACATGCGCATACAAGCTGAAAAGTCTAACCCTAATCCGGGCAATGCTTAATCAACATAGTATAAAATGTGCTAGTTAATATAACTATGACATTTGTAAAAGCCACTCACTGAGTAATGCGGATCGTTTAAGTTAATTGAACGATCTTTCAGAGGCTTCATAATAGGCTACAACAAAAGTTGTGGCCTATTTTTATGTCTGAATTTATTAAAGAATTACACCTTACTACTGAGTTTAGCCAAGATCGTGATATTGATTCGTTTACTAAGCATATTCCCCTTGAGTGGATTGAAGCAGCCGTTACTCAAACAGGGAGAGCCTCTGTGCGTAAACGACGTTTCCCCGCCGAGCAAGCTGCTTGGCTTGTATTAGGGATTGGTTTATTAAGAAACCGCTCAATATCTGAAGTCTGTGACAAACTAGAGCTCGCTTTTCCTGACGCTAAAGGAGAGCTCCCACCATTGGCGACTAGCAGTATTATAAAAGGGAAAGAAAAGCTAGGCGCAGCGCCTATGAAACACCTTTTTAAACATACAGCAACGCAGTGGGAGCAGTCGCAAACTTTTGATGACGTGTGTGGTTTAAAGCTGCTCAGCATTGACGGTACACAATTTAAAACTCAAGATACACCGAGTAACCGTCACTTTGGCTATGCTCAATCGACAACAAACTTCCCCTCAGTACTTGCTGTGACCTTGATGTCGACAAGAACGCATTTAATATCCGATGCAGCGTTTGGCCCCATTACTCAAAGTGAAATTCATTATGCTCAACAGCTTGTTGGCTCAGCACCTGAATATTCATTGACGCTATTTGATAGAGGTTTCTTTTCGGCTGAACTATTTACGAGCTGGCAAGGCGTTAGCGAAAATCATCATTGGCTTACACCCATCAAAAGCAAAATGCGCTATGAAATAACGGAGTCATTTAGCGATTACGACCACTTAATAACAATGCCTATTTCACCACAAGCTAAGAAATCAGCCCCTTACCTAGGTGATACATGGCAAGCAAGGCT
>NZ_PNCN01000095.1:0-585 GCF_005886135.1 Pseudoalteromonas sp. S4741
AATATGCTTTGCTTGTATTAGGGATTGGTTTATTAAGAAACCGGTCAATATCTGAAGTCTGTGACAAACTAGAGCTCGCTTTTCCTGACGCTAAAGGAGAGCTTCCACCATTGGCGACTAGCAGTATTATAAAAGGGAAAGAAAAGCTAGGCGCAGCGCCTATGAAACACCTTTTTAAACATACAGCAACGCAGTGGGAGCAGTCGCAAACTTTTGATGAGGTGTGTGGTTTAAAGCTGCTCAGCATTGACGGTACACAATTTAAAACTCAAGATACACCGAGTAACCGTCACTTTGGCTATGCTAAATCGACAACAAACTTCCCCTCAGTACTTGCTGTGACCTTGATGTCGACAAGAACGCATTTAATATCCGATGCAGCGTTTGGCCCCATTACTCAAAGTGAAATTCATTATGCTCAACAGCTTGTTGGCTCAGCACCTGACTATTCATTGACGCTATTTGATAGAGGTTTCTTTTCGGCTGAACTATTTACGAGCTGGCAAGGCGTTAGCGAAAATCATCATTGGCTTACACCCATCAAAAGCAAAATGCGCTATGAAATAACGGAGTCATTTAGAGATT
>NZ_PNCN01000096.1:0-372 GCF_005886135.1 Pseudoalteromonas sp. S4741
GTCGTAATCCCTAAAGCACTCGGTTATTTCATAGCGCATTTTGCTTTTGATGGGCGTAAGCCAATGATGATTTTCGCTAACGCCTTGCCAGCTCGTAAATAGTTCAGCCGAAAAGAAACCTCTATCAAATAGCGTCAATGAATAGTCAGGTGCTGAGCCAACAAGCTGTTGAGCATAATGAATTTCACTTTGAGTAATGGGGCCAAACGCTGCATCGGATATTAAATGCGTTCTTGTCGACATCAAGGTCACAGCAAGTACTGAGGGGAAGTTTGTTGTCGATTTAGCATAGCCAAAGTGACGGTTACTCGGTGTATCTTGAGTTTTAAATTGTGTACAGTCATTCCTGTGCAGATTATAACCACGCACCTC
>NZ_PNCN01000097.1:0-20304 GCF_005886135.1 Pseudoalteromonas sp. S4741
GCAGGCAACAAAGACTAAATCGCCCCTAGGCAGAACCCTTCGGGCAGCGCCTGTTTGGCATTGATGCTGCGTTATCGCCTATTTATGGGGAATAACCACACCACATAGGCTCTGCCTTGCCTAAATGCCAAACAGACTGCTGCAAGTTTAACCTTGAAAGGTCAACAGACCCTAATATCAATAATATGCACGTTCACGCTCGAAAAAACACTATAAACAGGTTACATTGAGAAGGTATAGATAGCAAAACTTAATCAGCCAAGGAAACGCAATGAGTCTAAAACGTATTAGCCAGTTTTTTAATCCAAGCTCAGTCGCTGTTATTGGGGCATCAAACACCCCCACTCGGGCTGGTAATGTGGTAATGCGTAATTTATTACAAGGGGGCTTTAAAGGGCCCATCATGCCTGTTACACCCAATCATACTGCAGTGCATGGCGTATTGGCTTACCCAAGTATTGAAGCCCTTCCCAAAGTACCTGATTTAGCCGTTATCTGTACCAATAAAAACACCTTAATGAAAATTATTGAACAGCTAGGTACGCTGGGGTGCCATAGCGCTATTATTATTGCTGATGGTCTAACAAGTACTCAAAAACAAGAACTTAAAGATAACGCTGCAAAGCATAAAGTGACGCTGCTTGGCTCAAATTGCTTAGGGTTACTTATTCCGCACATAGGTTTAAACGCGAGTTTTTCGCACACTGTTGCCACGCCAGGTAAACTGGCTTTTGTGTCGCAATCAGCGGCTGTTTGCTCAACGATTCTTGATTGGGCTAAAAATAAAGAAATTGGCTTTTCATACTTTGTATCAATGGGAGATTGTTTAGATATTGAGTTTGACGAAATACTCGACTTTTTAGGCCGCGATGCTAAAACCAAAGCTATCCTACTTTACATAGATAACATTAATGATATTCGCAGCTTTATTTCTGCCGCGCGTGCGGCGGCATTTTCTAAGCCCGTTATTGCCATTAAAACGGGCAGAACCAGTGCAGGCGCTCTTGCCGCTGAAATACACACCGGCGGAAAACAAAGCTCAGATGCAGTATATGATGCCATGTTTCAACGTGCAGGGATGTTGAGAGTAAATGATTTGCGTGAACTCTTTGCCGCCACTCAAACCTTGGCAATGCACCCCAAATTACTGCAAGTAGAGCAGCTAACTATATTAACTAATGGCGGCGGCCCTGGAGTGATGGCCGTTGATGAACTTATTCAAAGCTCAGGTAAACTTGCTCAGCTTAGTGATGAAACGCGCGAAGCACTCAATAAAGTGATCCCACATTCAGACACAACATCAAACCCTGTCGATATATTTGGCGATTCTGCGCCAGTGCGTTACAAACACGCATTAGAAATACTGCTTAATGCTAAAGAAGTTAAAAACTTACTGATCATTCATACTCCATCGGCATTGGCCCCGAGTGAAAATTACGCTCAGGTTATTGTTGAGGCACTGAACAAATTACCAAAAATGGCACGCCCGTATGTGATCACTAATTTCATGGGAGAAGATGCTGCATTTGCAGCCAGACGCATCTGCGCGAATAACGCCATTCCGACCTATCGTACCCCAGAAGGCGCAGTAGGTGCCTTTATGCACTTAGTAAGCTATCGTCGTAACCAAAAACATTTAACCCAAACGCCAGAATCAAACACCGATGATGCGACTATTAATAAAGTAGCAGCGAAAGCAGCTATTAAAGAGTTTTTAAATGATGAGCAACATTACTTATCAACCCATCAAGCGAGTCAAATTTTAAGTAGCTACGGTATAGACTGTATCCAAACTGAAGTAGCCTACACCCCTACCGAGGCCAAAGAGCAAGCAATAGAGCTAGGTTTTCCGGTCGCATTAAAATTGATGAGCCCCAGTATTCCCTCTAAGTCTGAAGTCGGTGGCGTAGTACTCAACCTCAATGATGCACAAGAGGTCGAGCAAACGGCATTTGCCATGCTGTTAAGAATAAAAAACACCTACCCTGATGCTATTATTGATGGCTTTTCGTTACAAAAAATGGCGCCTAGAGCAGGTGCCAATGAGCTGCGTATAGCCATTAAAACAGAGCCTAATTTTGGGCCAGTTATTTTATTAGGTGAAGCTGGCACAGGGCTTGAGTACGCTCAAGCGGCGGTGGCCTTGCCACCACTGAATATGAACCTAGCTAAATATTTAATTGCCGCCGCCCATGATAAGGGAGTTCTTAAAGATCGCATTCTGCCAGAAAAAGTAGATAAATATCGCCTGTGTTCACTACTGACCCGAATTTCTCAACTCGTTGTTGATCAACCTGATATCACCTCATTAGAGCTTAATCCTATTTTAGCCAGTAATGGGCAGTTTTTAGTCCTTGATGCCACCATGAACCTAAATCAGTATCAGGTTCAGGCGCACCGAAAACGTTTATCAATCCGCCCTTATCCTATTGAGTTGGTTGAAACGGTGACCCTAAAAAATAAGACCTTAGCAACGCTCAGACCAATCAAACCAGAAGATGAGCAAGCACATCAAGAGTTTGACCGCTCCTTAAGCAAAGAAGATAGGTACAAGCGCTTTTTTGGTGAATTGCCACAATTTAACCATGATCAACTCGCTAAAATGACGCAAATTGATTACGACCGCGAAATGGCATTTATTGTTACCCAAACACAAGACGAGCAACAGCACACATTAGGGGTTTCGCGAGTGATTATGGATCCCGATAACTTACAAGCAGAGTTTGCCATTGTGGTACGTTCTGATTGCCAAGGACTTGGGTTAGGGCGTATTTTAATGAACGCGGCTATTTCTCACTGCAGACGCCAAGGCGTGAAAACGGTTGAAGGTATCACCCTGCCAGAAAATACCGGCATGATTGAGTTGGCTCGTAAACTCGGGTTTAAAATAAGTCGTGATTTTGAAGAAGGCAGTATCAATATGCTGCTCACATTGTAATAGGTACTATGCGTAAACTAAGACAAACCATAAACCAAGTATTTGAAGCGTCAGGTAAGTATCAGCGAGCGGGACACATTTTAGATGTCATACTGATCAGCATCATTATGATTAATGTGGTGGCGATTGTGCTTGAGTCGGTGCACAGCATCGCAACCGAGTACTATAGCGAGTTTTTAATATTGGAGCTGGTATCAGTGGCTATATTTAGTGCTGAATACCTAATACGTGCTTGGACTTGTGTCGATCGCGTAAAGTACGCCTCCATGAATTGCTCAAATACACAAAAACGGATTCGATATATTTTATCACCACTGGCAATTATCGATTTAATTGCCATTTTGCCTAGTTTATTAATGTTTTTCTTTGCTATCGATTTACGTTTTTTACGGGTACTGCGGTTGTTGCGGGTATTTAAGCTCACCCGTTATTCTCGAGCAATGCAATTGTTATTGCAGGCGTTTATTGATGAGTCGAGTTCATTACTGGCGGCATTTTTTATTATGTCTGTGGTACTTATTTTAGCCTCTTGCGGTATTTATTTATTAGAGCACGACATTCAACCAGACAAGTTCGGCTCTATTCCTGCAGCCATGTGGTGGGCAATGGCAACCCTTACCACGGTTGGTTATGGTGATGTTGTGCCTATAACGCCTATTGGTAAACTATTTGGTGGCGTAATCACGTTGGTGAGTATGGGAATGGTTGCCATACCAACCGGTTTATTAGCGTCGAGTTTCTCAGAGCAAATACGCAAACGTCGCCAGCTCTTTGAAGATGCCACCCACGAGAAAATAACCGATGGTAAGCTCACTGATGAGCAGATGCATCACCTTGAGGAGTTACGCTACAAACTAGGGCTAAGTAAGCTAGAGGCCAATAAAGCAATAAAAGCGGAGCTAAATAAACGCAGCTCACACTTATTTTGCCGTCACTGTGGTAAACGTCCTTAATAAAATAATGTATTAAGCGGCGCTTTAAGCTTGTGAGAATACAGGGTGCCAATCGTGCTCAATAAGCTCAAGCACCTGCTCTTTAGGCACCGCTTTACTAAACAAATAACCTTGAAAGTAGCTACAACCTTGCGCTTTTAAAAAAGCCAACTGATGTGCGCTTTCAACCCCTTCAGCAATGCACTCTTTACTTAAACTGCTTGCTAAAGCTAGTGTAGATTGAATAATCGCTTCGTTATCCGAATCAATACCAATATCTTGCACAAAGCTGCGATCTATTTTTAATACATCAATCGGAAAGCGCTTCAAATAAGTTAACGAGGCGTACCCTGTTCCAAAATCATCCATGTACAACTTACAGCCTAGTTGCTTTAGTAAGTCCATATTTTTAAGCGCATGTTCTGAGTCTCGCATTAAAATAGACTCTGTTATTTCAAATACAATAGCCTCGGGCGGCAGTGCTGCATTGTTTAGTGCTTGGCGAATTTCAGGGACGAGTCCGATAAATTCAAAATCCAGTGCTGAGAGGTTAATTGATAGGTATAGATCAGGACACACTTTACGCCAACGAGCTAACTGCACCAAAGCACGCTTAAATGTTTGTAGCATTATTTTAGTGATTAAACCTATATTTTCAGCTACGTTTGCAAACTCTTGTGTACTCGCTAACTGATTATCAGGCCAGCGTAGTAACACCTCAAAGCCCACTGTTTTTTGCGTAGACGCATTAATAATGGGTTGATAATAATTACAAAATTCATGTTCATGATAAGCTTTGATCAACTGTGATTCTAAATGCATCGCCTTTTCAACACGTTGATTCATTTCTTGTTTGTAAAACTTATAACACCCTTCCAAGCCATCTTTAGCATAATAAAGCGCCACATTTGATGCTTTCAACAGTGCTTTATAATGCGCGGCATCATCAGGGAAAATAGCCACACCAATACTTAGGTGCACATTGACGCTTTGCTGATTCATAACAATGTCTTTACTCACGCAATCCATTAGTTTGGTGCATATAAGTAATACTTCTTCTATTTGCTGAATATCTTCAACTAGAATTACAAATTCATCACCGCCTAAACGCGCGACGCTATCACAACGGCGTAATGCTGTTTTCAAGCGGTTTGCCACCAGCTTTATTATCTCATCGGCGTTTTCTGTACCAAATGAATCATTAAAATACTTAAACCGTTTTATATTAACGTGTAACAAAGCCACTTTACACTGATGGCGGCGCGCCTGATCGATGGCATGTATAGCTCTGTCGTTAAACAAGGTTCTATTTGGCAGCCCTGTAAGTGAATCGTAATTAGCTAGTATGTGCAGTTCGCTCTCAGCTAACTTTTGTGCATGAATATCCGTTAAAATAATCACGAAACTACTCAGCCTTTGGCTTTCATCAGCCACGGCGCTTATTTTAACCAGTACATGGCGTTGCTCTTTGTTTGCCAGAACGACAGTGTCTTCACATGAAAAATGTTCGCCCACTTCAAGCTTTTGCATAATTCGTAAATAATCAAAATAGCTACTGCGGGACATTCCCAAGTTAAGCGCACGGGTTGAACGAGGCTCTGCTGATAAGCCAAAAGCGCTTTGCAGCGATTTATTTGAGGCACGTATATTAAAGTTTTTATCTAAGATAAACACCCAATCTCGGGTTTGTTCAAACGCGGCGGTAAATAACCGTGCATGCTCTTCAAACACCCTTTCACGTGTCATATTGGTATACGTACCGGCTACTTTTTGCGGCGTTTTTTTGTCCCATTCAACCACCTTGCCAAAGTCTTTGTACCAGCGCCAATGACCTTTGGCGTGGCGTAATCGGTAGGTACAATTAAAATACCCTTTATCTGTTGATAAAAATTCTAACCACTCCAACCTAAAAATAGCACGCTCTTGAGGGTGAATTTTTTCTAGGTAGTCATCTAAACTCACCGAGTCGTCTTCGTAGCCTAATTCGTTGACTAATCTAGGCTGATAAATATTTAACTGGCTCGCCTGCCAATCCCATACCCCGGACTCACTTCCCTCTAGTGCGAGCTTTAAACGCGCTTCACTGTCTTGGCTTTCTTTGTGTGCTGCCAATAAGATACGCTGTATTTTGTTGCGCCTCATTACCCATACAGTCACTATGGTGATCAATAAAATGGCATAAAGCGCTAAAAAGTATGGAGCACGCCATAGCGGATATTTCACTTTAATATTTAACGTTGCTGGCGCAGTATAGTCGCCGGTCAATGGATCTTTTGCCCAGACTTTTAACTGGTAACTGCCTGGGTTTAATTTAGGAAACACCACCCGATTATTTCGGGTATAACTTTTTTTACCTTTATCGAGCTGATATTCATAAATAATGCGCTCTTGGAAGCTGAATGACATCGCTGAAAATGCAATCTCAAGCCCGATATCATCATGGTTTAAAGTGATATTTTTTAATGGCTGCTGTAAATTTATAGACAAGTCCCGAGACATTAAGTTGATGCGCGTGATATTGACCTGATCTAATAAACCTTGGCTATTTTTATTGTCTTTTGGATCAAAGTAGGTAAAACCTTTGAGGCTACCGAAGGCAATTCGACCATCCGCTAACTTAGCCATAGCGCCATTATTAAACTCAGCAGAGAGCACCCCATCTGATGTTGTAAATTGCTGAAAATGAATTGTTTCAGGATTTAGTCGCCATATTCCTTTATGGCTACTCATCCAAATCATTCCCTCTTCATCAAGAACCATATCGTACAACAAGGTGCCTAGTTTATTTTTATCTAAATCAATTGTGTGCACTAACTCATAGGTCGTTGCATCTATACCAATCAGCCCAAAATTAGATAACGATAGCCAAAGTATGCCTTGCCCATCTACCACGTAGGAAAGAATACTAACGGCTACATTTTCATGGTGTTTAGGTACTTTATAAATGGTGTTTAAACTTAAATCATTGGGGTTAAATTGATATAAAACGCCACCACTAAAAAATAATGGCTTCTCGGGTTGGTGCGGTAATGGGGGTAAAAAGCCATGCGCTAAAAAAGGGTCAAATTGTGCTAATTCGCCTTTTAAGTGAACTAATTGTCGGCTATCAATATTATATTTAAACATACCATGATCTGGGTGTACAAAATACAAATCCCCGTTTGGTAGCAATGTCAGTCCATGCATCCAATCATTTAAAAAAATCTGATTGGTAGGACTGTTAGTTTTTGGTTGGGTAAGTTGCTGAGTTTGCGGGTCAAAAATGAATAATCCTCGGTTTGAGTGCAACCAGAGTTTATCTTTGTAAGGCATAATTTTGAAAATAGTAAACTCTGTGGTCAGTAAATCGACTTTATAATCTTTTAAATACACCTTTGAGCGATTACTTTTTAAATCAACCGCAGTTAAACCATTGTGTGTGCCTAACCATAGCTTTTCTTGGAACTCCTTAATTGACCATACCGAATGATGTGATAAACCATCCCCAATCAGTGCATTTCCCTCTACATTATAAAACTTGTAATTGTCGCCCGATAAATAAAACGCACCATCGGTTTTAGTGGCTAGCCACATTCCGCCCGATTTATCTTTCACCATATCAATAATACTGTTATCGGCGAGGGTGTACTTACTCTGTTGGATACGTTTATTTTTTACCACTTTTTTAGTAGTTAAATTAAAACAAAGCAGGCCTTTATCTGTTGCTAAATCGAGCACTCCTTGCTGATTATCAATATCCCAAACATTCAAATCGGCCAGTAATTTTTGGCTTGTAAATGATTGTTCGCGGTTGTTAAACATTACCTCTAAATTACTAATATCAACAGCGTATAAGCCCTTAACCGCACCTACAAGCAACTGATTGTTATTACCTAGCGCAAATGATTTCACATTATTTTGATAAATATGTACATCCGTTTCACTCAAGTGCTCGAGTGGCCTTACCTGCTGTGTTGCGATGTTAAAAACATACGCACCGTCTGTGCTACCTATAAAAATATAACCGTTATAATGAAACAAAGTACGCACAAACGCATTTTCAAATTGCTCAGGAAGTGTAAATAAGGAGGTAATAGAGCCGTTGTCTATATCGAGTTTTGCAAACTCTCGGCCTTGTCCAATCCATAAGGTTTTATCATCGGTGGCTAACATAGTAAAAACGGACTGCTGTAGTATTTGCTCTTCTGTGACAGGTTTTTCTATGTATTGTTGGTAGGTATCCGTTTTCGGATCGTATCTGAACAAACCTGCTAATAAGGAGGCAATCCAGATATGCCCTTGCTGGTCTTGATATATGCGATCAATGTTCGCCTCTTCTAACTCACCATTAGGGCCATTGATTGTAATAACTTGATAGCCATCGTAACGGTTAAGGCCTCCTTCAGTAGAGAGCCATAAATACCCATTGTTATCGATAAGCATGGTATTAACGTAACTTTGAGATAAGCCTTCGCTTGGGGATAATCGTTTTACTTGCGCTGTTACTTCAACGCTTATGAGCATAAACAGCACAAATATGGCTGTGATAAACCCATTAATACTCATACCCATGCTTGCCCTATTACTAATTTATGTTTTATTGATATTTCAATGCGGTAATATTTCGGTGCTTATAAGCATCAAATAGCGTTAATAATGCAGGAGTATATGTTAACACTTGGTTAAAACCAAGTGCTTGATAAAAATCAGTAAGGCGTTGATAAGCAAAGGTGTAAACAGGTTCTGTTTGCGCATTTAAAAGGGCAACTAATAACTGGGTTGCCACCCCCTTTGAACGATAAGAAGGAGCCACGAACACCGTTGATAAAAATAAAAATGTGGGCTTATTCTGTAACCGGCAGGCGGCAATAATCGTATTATTATCGTAAGCGACCCAGACCTGATCCTGTTTATTAGCACGGCCGCGGACGTTATATAACGTATAAAACTTATTAACTAAGGGCGTTTTAATTGATTCTAATTGTTTAATTACAAGCATAGTAGGCAAACCCTAGCTAAGCATAATGGCCAAATACTGCTCAAATTTTTGTTTTAAAACACCTTGCTCTGCAACAGGACGACTATGCAGAGTGTCGTACACTTGCTCACGCGTTTTTTTACCACGCTTAATTTGATAAGCCCAAAATGAGGCCTCGTAATCTAACTGAATTTGATACTTTTGCTCTCGCGGCAAGTTACACAAATTAAAACTCATATTCACTCCAATTATTAGTGGCTATAAACTTATTGTTGCCTGCATGAATACAGGTAAGTGGCGTGAGCAGCATACGGAGGCTTTGCTCGGCTTTTACTAGCCCACTAGGTTAAACAACTCGCCCGAGCGCCCCTAGTTTGAACAAATTTCCATCCGCAAAGGTCAACAGCCCCTCGCTCAATAAAACGTAGATTATACGTTTAAGCTTATAAAAAACTAACTCTATAACTAATAAAAATAAGCGACTGTAAATAATTCAACGTAATCAATAATTGTTGGTGGTAACTTTTGCAAGATTACTAATGCAAACTGTGCAAAAGACAGACAATTTGTTATTATTGCTGCTTATTATCTTGCCGCAATTAATTGGAAATACTGACGTGCTTAAACGCTTTAACGGATTGCTGGTATTACTGTGCTTAGTTTTTAGTAATATGTCTTTTGCGCACAGTTATAGCTACACATTTAATCGCCCGCAAAACACTCAACAAGCAAACTATACCATTGAGCTATTACAATTGGCCTATGCAGATATGGGCTTTAAACTAAATATTGTCGATTTTAATCGTCAAAATGCACTATTTGCAGCAGATAATGGCATGTTAGATGGGCAGCTTGCTCGCGATATCAGTATTGCAAGTGCCTATAAAAATTTAATTCGAGTTAACTATCCACTCTTTAAATTTAACCTTGAACTTTATAAACGCTGTGAGCCCAGCTCCACTAAAACCATAGATAGCGTTGCTATTATTTCCAGTTACCCTGTGCAACAGCGATATTTAGACAGTATTGATTTTCAAGGTAAGGTAATTGAAGTTAAAAATAATAATACGCAGCTTAACTTACTGATCCAGCAAAAAGTACAAGGAGCGTTACTTATTGATTTTGCGATGGCAAATAAAACCATTCCTCCCTCTTTAGGCTGCTATGAAAAACAAGTCGTTGCAACCTATCCGCTTTATCATTATTTACATCACAGTCATGCGGATATTGTTCCCCAGCTAGAAGCTACACTGGATAAGTTACACAATAACGGCACAGTTGCAAAACTCAGGTCAAAATACAACCTACACTTTTAAAAATCAAAACCTTGTTGATCTGCTTGCGGTGATGATTGTGCCACTTTATTTTTTTGCTGTAAGTAACGTTTATAGCGCTGCTGGCATAAACTCAATACTTTTTTCTTTTGGGAATTCGTTAACGAATTCCATGAAAAACGCTCATCGCGACTGCGATAACAGCCTTTGCAATAACCGCGATTATTAACTAAGCAAATACCTTTACAAGGGTTAGGAATATCAAATATTTCAATTTGTTGCATTTTACCCTCCGGTATTAAAAGCATAGCCTGAGTATAGCGCTATTTTTGTGCAAAAAAAAAGCAGCAAATAAATTGCTGCTTTGTTGTTAGCTTAAGCTGTTAATTACTGCTCACAGCTTTGTTCATCTACTTGTGTTTTTCGATGAAATGGCTTGGCATACATAGCTAAAACCAAAGCCCTTAACTCTTCTGGCACCTTGGCCAAACGTTCTTCAAATTGTACTACGTCATTTTTATTGATCACCGCCTCAGTGCAGCCAGCAGCAATAAAGTTGCCTGGGTGTAAGTAAAACGAATCAATAATTTGTTTATCAATGGTTTTTGCCAGTTCATCGGCACTGTCACAACCTGACTCAATAGGCTGACCAAACGATAAATGCACATGCCCTTTGGCTGAACTAAACCCTTCAACAATGCTGGCAATATCTTCACCCGCCGATTTAACATACTTCCCATGATGTTGTTTATGATATAGCTCTTTTGCCTTAGCTATAGCACAAGGCTCGTATTGGTAAGAGATTGCAACTGGCACCACTTTGAGCTCTTTAATGTATTCGCCAAATTCTTTCTTTTGTTTACGGCCATTAAGTTGCAACATTTTTAAAAGCGCAGGATCAGTTTGATCAACCCCATCTTTAGCGCGCCCTTCTTTTTGGGCAATCCAAATTGAGTGCCCGCTACTGAGTGAATCATAAATATAAGCTGATAACTGAGTCAGCGCTTTTAACATCTCTTTTGGGGCTTTCGCTGAGCGTTTCACAATAAAACTTTTATTTAAGCGCATAAGCTCAGTAATGTAAGGAATTTGCAGCAAGTTATCGCCAATCGCAATTCTCACTGTTTTCATTTTATGCTGGAATAAGCCCCAATTAACCAGTGCAGGGTCAAGTACAATATCTCTGTGGTTTGAAACAAAAAGATAGGCTTGATTAGGGTCTAAGTCTTCTAAGCCAGAAAAAGTCACTTTTGAGGTGGTACGTTTTATTAATATATTTAAGTAATGTGCCACTTCATTTTGTACATCTTCAACCGTTTTAACTTTGCCCCACTTTTTGCGCAACTGATGCTTTATTATAGCGCGTGCTAAAAACCCAACTGCGGATATAAAGCGTGGCAAATTGTATTTTGCAATTACATCAATAAACGCATTATCGTTAATTAATCGCGTTAATGAGGCGGCAACTTCATCGTCATTGTAAGGTCTTATATCTGCGTACTTATCTTCTAATTCAATCATTTACTGCATCTACAAAGTTAAAAACGGCGCGTTAAAACGCCCCGCTGTGTCTGATTTTGATTATAACTCAATCAAAAATACGAAACTAGCAATACTAAAGTTCGATTTACTGAGTTTTCATAGCGTTATAGTTTAACGCTGAGCCTAGCTGTCTTGCTAACAACGCATACGTATAGACTATGGCTATTAATTATTAATTTAAATGGGTAGACCTTACTAACAGCACTTTATTCAAGTTAACTTAGCAAGGCAGTTGATCATAATAACATGCCAGTTAAGCTTCAGTGGGCAGACCACATTTAAATATGGCTCTACAACTGCTAATGTAAACGCAACATGATAAACCCAATAACATTCAAATAGATGATACTCTTTTTATCACAAGCACTTCGCGTACAGGGGTTATTATTCCCTTAACACATACACTATTAGGACACACCGTGAACATAACAATTCTTGATAACGCTACACTGGCAAACACCTCACTTGATTGTATCTCAGCACTGGGAAAACTTACCGTGCATCAGCTAACTAGCCCAGAGCAAGTGCTAGCACATAGCCAAAATGCAGAGGTGTTAATCACCAATAAAGTAGTGATTAATCGTGACACCATGGCACAATTAACATCACTCAAACTTATTTGTGTTAGTGCTACCGGCACCAATAATGTTGATTTAAATGCCGCGAAAGATTTAGGCATTGCGGTAACCAATGTTGCTGGTTATTCAACCCCCTCGGTTGTGCAGCACACCTTTTCGTTAATTACTAACTTATTAGGCAATACTCATCGCTACCAAGCGGACTGCCAACAAGGTGCATGGCAAAAAAGTGAAATGTTTTGTCGCCTTGATTACAGCTTTAATGACTTTCAGGGTAAAACATTAGCCATTATTGGTGGGGGAACTCTGGGCAATGCTGTATCTAAAGTGGCTGAAGCCTTTGGTGCTCATGTCATTGTTGCAGAGCGCAAAGGTGCTGAGTGTCGCCAAGGACGCACGCCTTTTGAAACCGCAATAAAAACAGCGGATATTATCAGCGTACATTGCCCACTTAATGATGAAACGCGTGACTTAATTACGCTTAATGAATTAAAAATGATGAAACCAACTGCGCTTATTATTAACACCGCGCGCGGGGGGATCATAAACGAAGCCGACTTAGCACAAGCCTTAAAAACTAATGTGATTGCTGGTGCAGGTGTTGACGTACTAACCAAAGAGCCTGCTGAGCACAACAATCCACTGGCCAATTACACGGGAGATAACTTACTACTAACCCCACATATAGCGTGGGCCAGTACCGAATCTATTGCGCGCTTGGTTAAAGAAGTGAGTTTAAATATCGCTGCATTTAGTCAACAAGAGTCGCGTAATCGCTTGGTTTAATGCCGTTAAATTAAGTTAGTCAAAATAACTAAAAAGTGGCTTTTTAATTTTATTTCTTAAAAAAGCCACTAACTCAAAAAAATCACTTTAAACATAAGTAGTTGATTTTTAAAGATCAAAGAACTGGCCTAGTCTTTGCTCTAAAGTCTGTAATTAATCATCTAGGATAATAAAAATGAAAAAAACACTTTTAATCGCCGCCCTTACCGCTCCTTTTTTAACTGGCTGTGTTATTGCTGTATCCGATGGCGAAGCGGAGGGTCATTGGGCTGGTAATAGTTCTTCTAGCTGGCAGGCAACACATAAGAATAATCGTGAAATTATTTCAGGCTTGGCAATGGATAGCTCTTATCAGTCTGTATTAAAAGCCCTAAAAACACCTGACTTCACCGAATTACTTAAAAAAGAAGAGGATGTTTACCAAGTCTTATTTTATGCAACGCACAGCATCCATTCAGATGGTAAAATGACTAAAGATGAATGCACACCGTTGGTATTTAAAAATGATAAATTAGTTGGTATTGGTGCCTCAGCACTGCAAATGCTGACAAACTAAGTAACTACAGCATTTATTGGGCGCTAATTTGATTGCGCCCTAACTTTTTCGCATTATACAAACCGGAGTCAGCTTCTTCTAACAATGCTTTTTCAGTGTAAGCTTGGCTACTCTCACTAGAAGCAATACCGATGCTAATGGTGACGTGTGTAGCGTTTAAAGACGCATTATGTTCAATATTCAAATCATTAACGGCGTTACGTAACTTGTTGGCAAAAGCGATTGCACCTTGCTGATTGGTTTCTGGTAATACGGCCACAAATTCTTCACCGCCGTAACGCGCAATAAAATCACCGCCACGCTCACATTGCGTGGCTAACGTTTTTGCCACTGTTTTTAAACATTCGTCTCCAGCTCGGTGGCCATAGTAGTCGTTATAACGTTTAAAATGATCAATATCTATGAGTAAAACGCACAAAGGAGAGTGGTTACGCTTACTTCTACGCCACTCTCTTTCTAAGTTCTCATCTAAATAACGTCTATTGGGTATTTCTGTTAAGCCATCAATAGAGGCAAGCATTTCTAGCAAATCATTTTTTTGCTTAATTAATAGCTGGTTCCGCACTCTAACTTTCACAATAGCGGCACTAAATGGCTTACCAATATAATCCATTGCGCCGAGCTCTAGCCCCTTTGCCTCATCTTCATGACGGTTGTTTGCAGAGATAAAAATAATAGGAATAGCCTGACTTATACTGTTCTCTTTTAGCTGTACGAGCACTTCATAACCATTCATACCAGGCATCATGATATCTAAAATGATTAAGTCTATTTGCGTGTGTTTAACAAACTCCAGCGCGTCTTCACCGCTTGTCACTAAGTAAACATCATGCTCATCGCTTAAGGTTTTTTCTAAAATGATTCGGTTATGCGCATCGTCATCTACAATTAATATTTTTGCTTTATTTATCATTGCTTACATCTAAAATTTTTATAAAAATATGAACTTGTTTTAACTGTATTATCAGCTCTTTAATTGCAGCATTGGCGTTCTTGTCGCCCACTTTTAATAATTGCTCAGTATGTTGAGCACATAATAATAATCGGTTAAACCCTAAGTTTCCTGCTATCCCTTTTAGACTATGCACTAAGCGTACCATTTCAATAGTAGGTATGTCTTTTTGAAGCTCAGCTGAATATGACTCATTTAACACCGCTAACTTAGTAAGCATGCTTTGCAATAGCTTCTCATCATTATTGAACTGTGTCAAAGCGAAGGTTTTATCAAAAAAGCAAGGCTTAGATATGCCTAAATCAGCTATCGATGCCAATAAAATAGGCGCAACCACGGGCTTAGTTAAATGTTTATTCATACCACTATTCAATGAGCGTGCAATATCGGCAGGCTCACAATGTGCAGTTAATGCAAAAATAGGCAATTGCTGGGCGTCAAACTGTTGGCGTATTATTTGGGTTGCTTGATAGCCATCAATACCCGGCATTTGAATATCCATTAAAACCAAATCGGGGCGCAATATATTCACCCATTCAACCCCCTGTTTAGCATCACTAGCAGTCACAACATTCACTTCGGCTTTACACAATATACTGCTAATAATATCGAGGTTGAGCGGGTTATCATCTATGGCTAATACTAAGGTTCCCGCTATTTCTTCCTGTGGTTTATCCGCTTTATATTGAGTTACTTTCTTTAACTTTTCAGGGGTTAAACTAAGTAACCGCTGCGCCAGTGCACTGCGCGGTAAATACTGGCTAATAAAAGAGTCATTTATTGAAAGCTGACTCGGTTGCGAGTGCGCTATAACGATGAGTGAAGTAGTACGAGTGTGTAATACTGCTTTTATTGCTGACGTGAGAAAGGCAGGTACGTCATCAGCATCGATTACAATGGTATGCGCTTGTTGCAAACAATCAGGATCAGTTATGACTATTTCAAGAGCTTGATTATTGAAAAAAGGATGCGTGGTAATAACCTGATTAAGCAACTGACTCTTCGCGCTGGTGATCAGTAATAGTCTATCTGTAAAGCTTGCTGATTTCTCGGTATCTGTCGCTAAATCAAGCGTGAAGTAAAAATGACAGCCATGGCCTTTATCACTACTGAGTGCAATTTCACCTCCCATTAATGCCACACTATGCTTTACAATTGCTAGCCCTAAGCCAACCCCTTGATGCAAGCGAGTAGATGATTCATCACCTTGTGTAAAGGCATCAAATAAACGGCGTTGATCCGCTTGAGCAATCCCCACTCCTGTATCGATAACCTGAAAACAAATACGCTGCTCTTTATCGCCCTGGCTCGGCTGTAATGTCATTTTTAATGTCACACTGCCTTTATTGGTAAACTTAACGGCATTGGTAAGTAAGTTACCTAATACTTGTTGCAAACGAATTGTATCGCCGACTAAAAATGGAGAAATTTGCGAGTCTATGTCGATTTTTAGCTGTATCTGTTTTGTTTGGCATAAAGGTAAAATTAAACTTTCGCAGGTGTCAATCAAATCAACTAAGCACAATGGCGCTAATTGCAGCGTTGCTTCTTTACTTTCAACGCGGGCAAAATCAAGCATACTATTTAGCATCTGCAACAAATTATTAGCCGCATATTTTGCTTGGCTAGTTTGTTGAATTTGCCGCTGCGTTAACCCGTGCTCTGCGAGCATATCCAATAACCCCAACACGGCATTGAGGGGGGTGCGTATTTCGTGGCTTAAATTAGCAATAAAACGGCTTTTAGCTAACGTGGCACGCTCTGCATCATCTTTGGCTTTGGTAAGCTCTGTAACATCTTGAATATGAATAACATAATAAAGCGGCTGGCTATTTTCATTCCAAATTAACGACATACTCAACTGTAACCAGGCATTTAATCGGGTATGAGCCAAGGTTAAGTGAAACACCCTTTTTTTATTATTTAATAATTGCTGTAGTAACGCTTCAAGCTTCTTCCATTGTGTATTATTAAAAAGCGCATAAAAAGGAGTATCGGTTAATTTATCATGCTTGGAAAATAATTTTCGTGCGGCTTTGTTTACTTGTAAAATAGCGTACTCAAGCGACAGTAAAAACACCCCATTTGCGGCAAATTCAATTGCGCTTCTAAATATAGATTCAGACTCTTTTAATGCATACAAAGTATGTTGTTGTTCTGTAATATCACGGCCAACCCCCATAGTTCCTAATAATTGCTGCTGTTCATTGTAAAAGGGAGCAATGGTTAACTGATAAGTTCGCTCAGCAACATCTATGCGCTGCTGAATTTGCATTTTATGCTGTAATACTTGATATTCCAGCAAACTAATTTGTTCATACTCGTTACTTATGTTGTGTATTTGCTGCCCAAGGAGTTCACCTTGAGTTTTTCCAATAAACAACTCAAACGCTTTATTACAGCCTAAAAAAATGCCTTCTGTATTTTTAAAATAAATAAAATCAGGCACGCTATTAAGTACTGTGTTTAATAACGCTAAATGACGCTCTTTTGCTTGGTCGCTATGTTTTAGCTTTTGCGATTGTTGCCGTACTTGATCATCTAACTTTTGATTAGCATTTTGTAAAGAAATAACTAAGTGCTCATTTTTCGCAAAAATAGCTTTTACCCGCGCAAACCAAGGTTGCCAGTTTAACGGTATTTGGTAATTTAAATACCCGCTATTGTCATCGTTATGATGCTCTAAATAACGTATCAACTCGGTCATAGGTTTGATAAATATACGTTTGCTTAACCAAAAAAAGATGTAAAACATCAAACATAAAAATAAGACTAACAAAATAAACTCTATCAATACTTCATACACGATACCGCTTGAGAGGGTGTGCTTGTCAGCAAGAAACGCCAGATGAATAGGGTTCTTTTTTGAAGGTTGAATTAAAAATAATGAGTCTGCTCGCGCATTACTCTTTTGTGAGGGGCTTTTAATATTAGGCCAATAGGTCGATAACTTTATGGCTTGATTAATTGGCTGCTGTGAACTGGCAATAATTTCATTCTCTTGGTTGATAAAAACATACTCGCCTTGCTTTGAGGTTATTTTTTTCAACCAACTAGAGATAGCCTGTAAGTCATATATTAAAACAATATAATCTGAGGAGTTAAGCTCTCGCTGTCGGCCAACTGCAAAATATGCGTTATTGTCTACTTTAATAACGGCACTTGAAGTGAGTGTGTTCGCTGAAGGTAAGGGTTTAAAATCGCCATTAAGTACCTGCGTTAAAATATAACTTTGTGTATTGTTACGCCGAGCTAAATAAGCAAAGCCGCGCTCATCAACATAGGCTACAGAATGCAGCGACGACAGCAGCGCTAAGGCAGTGTTGAAAGACGGAGCCAGCGACATGACTTTTTGCCAGCGAGATAATGCCTGTTCGGAATAGCTGAATTGGCCTTTTCCTACTATTTCGCCATTAAAATGTGCTACCTGGCTATAATAATAATGCTCGTATTGATTAATGTTTTTTGTGAAGGCCTGATTCGCTGGTTGTGGGGCGTGTTTGTCATACATTATAAACATCGCATTAAGTAAATCGTCCATGGCTTGCATATCATGGTCAAGCTGCGCCGATAACGCACTAAAATCGGTGGTTTTTTTTGTTATTGCACGGTCCATTTTTATATCATAAAAATGCAAACACAAAAAAGAGGCCACCAATAAAGGGATTGCTAACGCCACAAAAACAGAGCGATGATAATGTTTTAGCGGTAAAAAATTCAACGACCTACCTAATTATTAGCTCAAAAATAAAACTGTAGACTATAGAGCCAAGATGTTAAGCGCAAGTTATAAATTTTCCTCGGCGAACGAAGCCAGTCGACTGCGTACTACCCCATTAAGATTTACGGTAGCACCACCTTCAAAATGTTTAAACCGCTCTACAATATAGGTAAGCCCCGAAGTAACCGCCGTTAAATAATTACTGTCTATTTGAGCTAAATTCCCAGTACAAATTAGTTTTGTTCCCTCCCCACAACGAGTAATAATAGTTTTTAGCTGAGAAGCCGTTAAGTTTTGGCTTTCATCTAAAATCACCCCCGAATTGATATAATACTATCATACCCTTAATAAACTTGAACAAAAAAGTTTTTACACACATACTCTAGCTAAGAATCAAAGGTGAACGAAAATGATACTTCGAAATACAACAAAAACTAAAATAATTAAAACATCAGTCAACTTTGGAAAAGGAATGTCTTTTCACCTCGATAAATCAGGGCAACCTATTAAGACTGAAAAAGGCATCAGAACTCACTCATATAGGCACGATAAAATAGAACCTAATTTTCCAGTGCTATATCACCCGACTCGCTTCACCGAATGCCAAGAAATGAACTTATTTTTAATGCACCGCTTTGAAGGTCATTTCAGTCTCAAAAAGAATCAAATAGACAATGAGGCTTTTAGTGACGCTTATCATGCCAGCCAACCGGGAAAGCCATTAGATGTTAAGTCTGTTTGCAGTATAGCTAAGCACTTAAAAGCTTTCTTAGATTGGTTGGATAAAGATGATGCATCCTATTTTGAAGTAATAGCTGCACCACTTTCAAAACAATCTGTAGATGATGATATTTCTAGGTTACCTGTGTGGAGATATCACAAACATTTATGTGAAAGAGTCGAAACCAAAGATAAGTCTAAACGCATAAGCTTTAACAGCGCTCAAGAACGAATTAGAGCTGTTAAAGCATTCTATATATGGAGCCATAAGCGCGGGGCTATAGATAGCCTCCCCTTCTCACTTGAATACAAACAGGTACGTATTAAATCGAAAGCTAAATCAAGTGTAAGTTCATTGTTTCAATTACCTACTAGCAACACACGTTCTGGAGGCTTATGGAAGTGGGTTAGTAATTTGAGCATTCCAAATACATTGAAACAAAAGGAAGACTCACCCGAAAAAGATCTACAACCATATTCTCCAAAAGAACTTAAACAGTTACTGGAGACGAATACAGCTCAAAAAGAGACTTATAAGCTTTATTTGCAATGTGCTTTGCTAGGTGGACTTCGTTCTTTTGAGATTTCAGCCATCGACCAGAAAGACCTTTTTGATCCTGATGAAAAAGAAAACGAGAAACGTATTCCAAAATTGAACATTGTACGAAAAGGACATAAGCCAGTGAGATTAACAATAGCGCGAGTTCTAATGAAGCTTTTGTACAATCACACTTTGACAATTCAAAATATGAAGCGACGTACCAAACATGAGACTAATCATGGTATGGACAATAGTGAACATCCGCTTCCTTTGTTTATGAATAGTTCAGGATCGCGGATAAGCGAAGATACACCGGGGAATACTATTTCCATAGTTAGAAAAGAACAAAGGAAGCAGGGATTAGAAATACTATTACGCACATTCCATGACTTACGCGCTACCTTTGCTACTTATGTCGCTAAATACCTAATTGACAAAGGTGAATCGGAGAGTTCCATCAGACAGACACTAATGACCTTGATGAGTCACGAAAGTTTTAAAACAACCAAACGTTACATCGACTTTGCCAAAAGTGTAGCAGTGGATGCATACGGAGCAATGTCAGAGTGGGTGAAAGATATCTACGGTGATGTTGACGAATTACTGATGCGTGAGGCTGAAGATGCAGCAGCAAGTTAAAACGCGGAAGTCCAATCGTATTCCTGCTAGATTTAAACCTCATTCAATTGTTCTAGCCAAACAGTTAGACGTTTTATTTAACAGGGCATATGACAAAGAAAACAATATTAGCGCAGATGACGACACTGCTATTTCAATGAGTCGCTTGGGTAGTGTTTAGAAATCTGT
>NZ_PNCN01000098.1:0-39784 GCF_005886135.1 Pseudoalteromonas sp. S4741
GCTGTAGATGGCGTTAGTTTTTGAACTCATGATAATCAAGATAACAAAAGGTGATAAGAAAGAAGCCGAATAAGTACCCTATATAAGAAAATGCCAGTCAGTTCTTAACTGACTGGCATTAGCCAATTGGCGGTTTTTATTAGCAAGTAAAGCTGTTAACACGCTTTATATTAATGACCTTTCTCAAAGTCATTTACTTCGCGCTCGGCTTCATCTTTGGATTTACCGTATTTTTGCTGAATTTTACCAACAAGCTCGGTACGGCTACCTTCAATTTTATCTAAATCATCGTTGGTAAGATCGCCCCATTTTTGTTGCGCTTTACCTTTAAGTTCTTTCCAGTTTCCTTCGATACGATCGCTATTCATAATTAGCTCCTTATTAAGAGTGATGATTTTTCATTTTAAAAGCGTTACTAATAAAATGATTTTTAACGTTCACTTATAAAGTTGCAAAGGCTATACCAGAAAGTGAAACGCTTAATATATCAACTGCTTATGCTTTTTTGGTGCGTAAAGGTTTTTAGCTGGTGGCGAGCTTTATAAAAATTCTGCAGGGTGGCTTGTAATTATTTCAGGGACTGTCACTTCAGGGGGGATTATTGCAGGGACACTGTGCTGGTTTTTATAAGTATAAAAAAAGCGAGCTATTAAAGCTCGCTTTGCTGTTTAATAAAGGAATTAATGTCTAAAGCTAGGCATTAGCGCAGGAATGCCTGGCAGCATGCCTACCAGTGCCATTACACCGGTTAATAATACAAACATTATAAGTGGGATGACCCAGCGACTCATTCGCGATAAATCAGCACTTCTTTCTTTACAGCCAATAAGGCCCAAGTTATCAAGTAGCATAGTTAGTGACCAACCAAATGCAGGGTTTACTAGGCTTGATGCAAACACCACAATGGCGGCTGATTGGGTGGTTTTACCTTCACGGGTCATTTCCATACCCGCTTCAAGTAGTGGAATAAACACCCCTACAATTAAGGCAACACATAATACTGGCTGCCAAATAGCTAAGTCCATTGGGTAACCCCAAACACCCGCGATAATACAAAATAACGCAGTTAAAATTGCGCCTGCAGGAATAGGGCGTTTTGCAATAGCAGCAGGAACAATGTAAGTGCCCCAAGATGACGCAAAGTTAGCACCGCCTAATAGCGAGCCAAAGGTTTGTCTTGTTGATGCGCTAAGCATGGTATCGTCGATATTCATTTGTACTTTTTCAGTACGCTCTGGGTAACTAATTTTTTGAAATACTTGATGGCCTAAAAAGTCAGGCGACCACATAGCAACCGCTAAAACTGCAAAAGGAAGTACAACCACAAAGCTTTCTGCTGTGGGTAAGCCAAGCATCCAGCCGGTGTTTTCGCCCCACCAGTACATAGGGTTCATGTTTGGTAAGCCCGGTGCAGTATGAAACTCAAACGGTGCGCCCAATGCAAAAGCAGTAAAACCACCAATTAAACAGCTCAGTGGCACGGCTAACCAGCGTTTTTTGTAATGCTCCAATAAAGCATAAAGTAAAATTGTGGCTAAGATTACGATAAAGGCAATATGGGTCATTTGAATTTCTTCAGCCCATGCAAATAGTTTTTTAACCTGAGAAATGGTACCCACAAAGCCTAAATAGAGAAGCAAGCCACCACATACCCCTTTACTGGTGAGCTTGGCCATGAGACTGCCGCCTTTACTGAATGCTAATATCAATCCAAAGGCACCTATGAGCAAGCCAAAGGCCATAGGGTGTCCGCCTGCGGCAACCACAATAGGAATTAATGGAATGAGTGGGCCATGAGTACCCGCTAAGTTAGCGGTCGGTAAAATAAAGCCAGAAAATAGTAAAATAAATAACGAAACAATTAAAAGTTCGTAGCGTACGTTTTCAAGTACAAAGCCATCACTCAACCCCAAAGGGCCTGCAAAAGTGGCAGCAATGGCTGCAACCATCACAACTTTACCTATAGTTGCGGCCATCGCTGGAATGGTGTCTTCAAATTCAAAGCGATAATCTCTAAACGGTAAATTTGGACGCCAGCGTTTTGGCTGCATAATTTGCAGTTCGTGCTCTAGATAAGCGTCGCGGCTTTCAAACTCAGAGCTGGGTTTATGAAGATTTTCATAGCTATCGGACACGGTTTGAGTATCCGCTCCTGGTATAGCATCAGATGAATTATCATCTAGCGGCTTGGTGGTCATGACTTCTCCTGCAACTTAGTTGCTAACTCAAAATAAAAATACAGCTTTTACAAAGCAAATGAACATTGAGTGCGCAGAGTAAAACAGCTTGCTACAGATTGTAATTAGGCAAAAGGTCGTGCATAGCCCAGCTTAACGCTTTGTAAGTGTTAACAAAAATAGCAAAGGGATGTGTTGTAAATGGCTTGTTAAAGCTAAAAGATATTTAAATTCAATGTCTTATGTTTTTGTTTTTACAGTGTGCTCTTGCCATGCATAATAGCAAAAAGGTCATAAAATCAGCAGATTCAGCAGCAATCATTCTTTAGTCTAATAAAGGTGGCGTTAGCCACTATTTGCTTATTATAAATACAATTAGCCGCAAAGTTGCACAAAAGCTAACAATACTAAGCTTTAACGGAAGGACTATTTTTGGACTCAAGATAGGGTTTTGAAAGGTAATAATAGGAGTAAAGTAAAAATATAGCGCAAAGTGACTAAATAAGAAAATGAGCTCGGCGATAAGCTTACAAAATTTATCAGGGATGAAACGCATTTTATTTGGTTTGTCAGCGCAGCAACAAGCGCGGATTAATGATTCACAGCAAGATGAATTACGTCAACAGCAAGCTTGTTTTAAGCAAATGAGCTTTACCAAAGGCATAGAAGGAATAGTGAGTAATAGGCATCGTGCTGATCAAAATAAGCGCAGCAGCAAGAGGCTAAAACGTTAGACGAAATGATCAGCCAAGCGCATAGTCGTACTCTGCATAAATAACTGCTAATTTTTGCTACAATGGCGGCAAAGTAATTTAGGGTAAATAGCGTGCTGCCGGTTCAAGAAATATATACTTCACTCATTGATGCTTTAAAAGCCAACCCAATCACCTTACTGCAAGCGCCGCCTGGTGCTGGTAAATCAACGTGGTTGCCATTACAGCTTATGCGCGATGGGCATTATAAACACATAGTGATGTTGGAGCCTCGACGCTTAGCTGCACGTAATATTGCCAATTACCTAGCCCAATGCCAAAACGAAACGCTGGGGCAAAGTGTCGGTTTACGGGTCCGAGGTGAGAGTAAAGTAAGTGCGAACACGCGCCTTGAAATAGTCACCGAAGGTATGCTGACACGCATGTTACAAAATGACCCTGAGCTCAGTGATGTTGATTTACTGATTTTTGATGAGTTTCATGAGCGTTCCATCGCAGCAGATACCGCGCTGGCTTTTGCTTTAGAATCGCAAGCGGCACTGCGTGAAGATTTAACTATTATGCTGATGTCGGCCACCCTTGATAGCGAACGCTACACTGGGTTTTTTAATTGCCCAGTAATTGAGTCAAGCGGGCGAAGTTACCCCATTGACGAAATATATTGCCCAATAAAAGATGAAAGCCGCTGGCTTGATGCCATCCCCGCTATTATAAAACAAGCACTCAATGAGCAAACCGGCTGTGCGCTGGTATTTTTACCCGGTCAACGAGAAATACTGCGCGTGCAACAAGCATTGAGCGACTTACCTAGTAACTGCCTAGTCGCCACTTTATTTGGTGAGCAAGATAAAGCCAATCAACAAGCTGCAATAGCACCTGCGCCTCAAGGGATGCGAAAAGTAGTACTGACCACCAATGTTGCCGAAACCAGCTTAACCATTGAAGCTATTCGAATTGTGATTGATAGCGGCAAGCGCCGTGCAGCCAGCTTTAATTTAAAAACCGGTGTAACTGAGCTGACGACTCAAAGTATATCTCGTTCATCGGCAGTACAACGCGCAGGGCGTGCAGGACGAATAGAACCAGGGGTTGTGTATCGTTTAGGTTCAAAACAAACTTTTGAGCGACGAAACAGCCACGATAACCCTGATATTTTGACCTCAGATATTAGCCAACTGATGCTTGAGGCAAAGCAATGGGGCGCAAGCATTAGTGAACTCACCTTACTTGACCCGCCGAGTGAGCAACAATGCAACCAAGCTACCAATTTATTATCTATGCTTGAAGCGATAGATAGCCACGGTAAGCTCACCGCACTGGGGAGTAAAATGTTGGGCTTTGGTGCCGATATTCGCCTAGCGCACATGTTATTAAAAGCGCAAATGCTAGAACCACAGTTAAGCGGAATTTATCGTTTAGCTATTTATTTAGTCGCCTTACTAGAAAGCCGAGTTAGCACTGCCAATGAGCTCAACCTAGCACTGCATAGTCAACAGCAGCGTCCGCATCCTGTGTTTAAGCAACAATTAAATTATTGGTTAAAACGCTTAAAATTTACCGACAGCAAAACAGACTTAAACACCGATCATTTAAGCTTATTAGTGTCGCTTGGCTATCCAGATCGCATCGCTAAAAAACGCGGCAATGGATACTTATTAGCAAATGGCGCAGGGGCCGAGCTAAACCCTGACTACTGGCATAATGACGAATATATAGCTATTGCCAGTATGGGCGGACACAAAGGCGAGCGTATTTTTTCTGCCACGGCGCTAAATCCATTAGCGCTTAAAGAGCATTTACCGCATTTATTCACTGAGTTGACCCGCTGCGAGTTTGATGAAAAAGCTGCTCGGTTTATTCATCAAGATGAAGTAAAACTTGGAGAAATCACCCTTAGCAGCCAACCAAGTAAACATAAGCTTGATAAAACAGAGCGTGCCAAGGCATGGCTTTGTGTGTTTGCCAAACAGGGCTTTTCACTGTTTAACGAGCAAAAAGAAAGTGAGCAGTTACTTATTAGAATGTGCCTAGCCAGCAAATTGATGCCAGAACAATTTCCTGTTATTAATCAGCAGCAGCTCATTGAAACAGCAGGTAATTGGTTAGGGGTATACCTTGAAGATATTAAAACCCTTGAGCAACTTAAAAAGTTTAATTATTTTGAGGCACTACAAAACTGTTTTAATTGGCAACAGCAAAGCGAGCTAAAATCTTTACTCCCACTGCGACTAATAGTACCAAGTGGCTCTAACATAAAAATTGAATACCAACTTGATGGCCCCGCCAAGCTTAGTGTGCGCATGCAAGAAGTATATGGTTTAACCAGTACACCTATGCTAGCTAATGGTAAATTAGCATTGCTAATAGAGTTGTTATCGCCAGGCAAGCGTTCACTACAGTTAACCCAAGACTTAGCACATTTTTGGAATAGTAGTTACCGCGAGGTACAAAAAGAGATGAAAGGGCGCTACCCCAAACATTTTTGGCCAGACGATCCTGTCAATAGCGTTGCCACTAATAGAGTAAAAAGCAGAATGTGATCACGCTTTGTTAATTTTACTTAGTGTTAAATGTTGACCATGCAAATGATGTAGCAATTGCACTTTCTATGTTTATGCCAGAGGTATTGAAGGCCTTTGGAGAGTATTTATTTTCTCACTTAAAGGCACGTCATCCAAGCATTGTTGCTAACTTTAATTGTTTTGCTGATCTCATTATTGGTATTGATAAAGTAATTCATGTTGAAGTAGCTAAGCTTTTTCATGAGCCTAATTTACCTGAAATTGACGCCCAAATTATTGAAGACGGGTTTGTGCGCCGAAGGGCTTATTTTTGGTGCTGCGGCTCATTATGGGGTTGATGCTAAACTTAACCATGCCCAGTGTATGCATGATGGGTTTGATTCGTGTTTAATTGAAATAAAATATGAGACTCCCCATGGCTGAAGACGACTACAATTATAAAAAAGCGCATCTGCGCGAAAAATCAGCCAGAGATCAATTAGAAACCCTACTAGAAGACAAAACACGGGCATTGTTTATTGTTAATTAAGAGCTAAAAGAAAAGCTTGAAACGGTCAACAACCAACAAATAACCTTAATGCAAAGTGAAAAAATGGCCACGCTAGGGACACTCTCAGCTGGGATGCCCACGAAATAAATAACCCGCTAGCTTACATAACCAGTAATGTAGAAAGTATAAAATTTATAAAGCCCGTCCTGGTTTCGTTAATAACGGCGGCTCAACAATTTGTAGATAAATCAATTTCACTATCGCAGTTAGAGTCTATTTTAGTTCAGCTCAATCAAGAGAACGATTTAAGCTTTATTGTGGAGGATATTGATGACTTAGTTGATGATACCCAAGAGGGATTAGAGCGCATAGCTCATATTGTTAGTAACCTTGTCGACTTTGCAAGCCTAAAAGACAATGTAACTGCAATGGCAGATATTACAGAATCACTCAATGGCACACTAAAACTACTCGACAACCAGCTAGGGACGTGTGCTATAGAGTTACACATTGAAAAGTTACCTCTAACACGGTGTAATATTTCATCTATGAAACAAGTGTTTGTAAACTTATTAATTAATGCCAAACACGCCTGTGATAACTTGCACGATCAGCAGGGAAAATAACCATTAAGTTATTCACTAATAAAAATAATATTTACATTGAAGTCGCAGATAACGGCTGTGGAATGGACGCTGATACACTTAAACAAATGTTCGATCCCTTCTTTACCACTAAACCCGTAGGCCAAGGAACAGGCATGGGAATGGCCATTGTTTACAATGTAGTTAAAGAGCATCACGGGTACGTAGACGTTGAAAGTGAAGTTAATAAGGGGTCTTTAATACGTTGTGTAATACCTATTGCTACATAACTTTGTAAGCTTAAAGTTTACAATGTAGGCATGGCTACAAAGTGTGTTGTGGCTATTGAGCGTAGGTATAAGTATTTTAACTCGATACTTCTTGTCCGCCGTGTTGCTCGGCTAAATCATCAAGTTCGGCAACGGTATAATCAAATCCGCTTTCGTCGTATTCGTAGCTTACTTTAACGCTGTCGCCGCCATTAAAAAGACGTGTTTTTACGTCATTGACTGGCCAATCTTTTAATTCGTGTAAAAAGCGGTTTGCCACTTGTGATGACTCAAATCGATAACTAATCTCTGTTTTCATAAATAATAATACCCTGATAATTTTACCCCCGTAGTTTGTTGATTTTTACCAAGGAGTCAAGTTATCTACTTTAAAAGGGCAATAAATTATGACTTTATAGATACTTATCGGTCATAGTAATCTAAATTGGAGTGTTAACAGTATAAAGCTGTTTAAAAAACAATAACCATATAACAATAACGGAGTAGGCAATGAAACATTTAGTGAGCTTAGTTGGGCTTATCGCATTTTTAATGGTGGTATTACCGGGGCCTCTTTATAAATTTAATATGGTTGAGCTAGGTACTGCCTTTGCCGGTTTTAGATTAGGCGTTTATCTAGGTGGGGCAGCATTAGTTTTATTATTAGTTCAAGTGCTATTCATGCGTAAAACAGTGAGCCTAACCAGTGCGTGAACACGGTTTTTTTTGCAGCTGTTGCGATTGCAATGCCGATTAACATGATGAATACAGCAAAAAGTGTTCCGCCAATTCATGATATTTCTACCGATTTAATTAATTAAGACACTGATTGAAGAGTTAAATGCTGTTGTTGTGGAATAATTGAATACTAATAAACAGCTCTTGCGTTTTGCAGGGCTATTTGCAGTTGCACATGATCAGCTTATGTTCATAGCTGACAATGCATACTGTTGATAATTTTTAATAAACTATGGAGTTATTATGAAAACAGTCGGATATGCAGCAAAAAGTCAAGGTTCTTTGCTTACAGAGTTTTCTTTTGAGCGCCGCGATTTACGAAATAACGATGTAGCAATAGAAATTTTATATTGTGGTGTGTGCCATTCAGACTTACACGCAGTGCGTAACGACTGGGGGGGTAGTAATTACCCATTAGTTCCTGGGCACGAAATTGTAGGTAAAGTAATATCAGTCGGTAGTGATGTAAAAAAATACAAACAAGGCGATACCGTTGCCGTAGGGTGTATGGTTGACTCGTGTCAAAGCTGTGACCAATGTGATAATCACCAAGAACAATTTTGTCGTGAAGGCATGGTCGGTACTTACAGCGGGACCGATAGAGTTAACGGCGAAATGACTCAAGGTGGTTACTCTAAACACGTTGTAGTACGCGAAGAGTTTGTATTATCAGTGCCTGAAAACTTAGAATTATCGCGCGTGGCGCCGTTACTTTGCGCCGGTATTACTACTTATTCACCGTTACATAAATGGGGTGTAAAAACAGGTAGCCGAGTTGCTGTGGTAGGCCTTGGTGGATTAGGTCATATGGCGGTTAAAAATGCAGTAGCAATGGGTGCAACCGTTACTGTTATTGGTCGTACTGAGTCTAAAAAAGAAGATGCAATTAAGCTCGGCGCACAGCATTATTTAGTATCAAACAATGATGATGAAATGAAAAATGCGCAGTCAGCGTTTGATGTCATTATTGATACCGTGCCCGTAAAGCATGACTTATCAATTTACACACCGCTACTTGATATCGATGGTACCTTGGTTATTGTTGGCCAAGTAGGCCCAGTAGATGAGCTAAACACAGTTCCTCTTTTAATGGGGCGTCGTCGTGTAGCCGGTTCGTTAATTGGCGGCATTGCAGAAACACAGCAAATGCTTGATTTTTGTGGTGAACACAACGTACTGCCAGAGTGTGAAATGATCAACATAGACGAAATTAACACCGCTTATGAGCGTATGGAACGCTCTGATGTGCGATACCGTTTTGTTATTGATATGTCATCTATTAGCGTTTAATACGCTAAAGAGTAAAATTTAAAAAGAGCCGCTTAGCGGCTCTTTTTGTTTTTATTAACAAGGCTGTGCCTGTTTAGTTTTGTTGCCGCTAATTTGTATATAACTAAGCAGCCACATTAACAGCCCACCTAAAAATAAAGCCGCAGCAACATAGCCTGTTTGATTTGGCGCTGCCCCTTTTGCAATAGCAATGCCGCCAACCCAAGGGCCAATAGCATTTGCAATATTAAACGCACACTGCACTAATGCCCCAATCATGGCGTGGCCGTCAGGTGATACATCCATTAATAGCGTTTGCACTAAGGTTGATAGTCCTAAGCTGCAGCCAATAAAAAATATAACCGCATACAGCAGATAAATATTATAGCTGGCACTTACATATGCAAATGCAAAAACAATAGTAGAGGCAAGCGTAAATCCGGTGGTTTTTATCGCTGATTTATCGGCAGCTTTACCTAGTACGTAATTACCGAGCGTAGAGCCAATACCAAACATCACCATAGCAATTGAAATTGTATAGGGCGCGCTCTGAGTGACCTCTAAGATCGTATCGGCCACATAGGTATAAATACAAAATACGCCACCAAAGCCAATAATAACAATCCCTAATATTGACCAAACCAGTTTGTTTTTTAGCACCCCTAATTCGTTGAGTATATTAGAGGTATGGGTGTTTTTAACATTAGGCACCACGTTATACACAAAAATAAAGGCAATAAACGCCAACACCCCAGCCGCAGCGAGGCAATAACGCCAACTAAGATTTTGCCCAACCAATGTCACCACCGGCACACCAACGATAGTGGCTATGGTTAAGCCCATAAACACTTTTGACATAAAGCTAGCGCGTTTTCCTTGCGGTGCTATATCAGAGGCCAGTAATAACGCGGCACCAAAATAAGCGCCATGGGGAAGGCCACTTAAAAACCTAAACAGCACCAGTTGTTCTAACGATGTCGCTAATGCACTTAAACTGTTTGAAATACACATTAAGCTTAAAAATAATAATAGCGCTCGTCGTTTTCGCATATTTGCCGTTGCCAACATTAAAATGGGTGCGCCAACCACCACCCCAAGAGCATAAGCACTAATAGCATAACCACTTTGTGACGGGGTACTGCCAAAAGCCTCACTAATTAATGGCAACATAGGCATCATAGAAAATTCAGATAACCCCAAAATAAAAGTACCCAACGCCAGCACAATTAAAATAGCGGTTCTATTGGGCTGACCCGACGGCGATGTAGTATCAACGGCCATATAAATCCTTGAAGATAATAAATAAAATTTAATAACAAACTAAACGCCAGTGCGCTTAAAAATAAAGCACACACGCTTATTTAGTTGAATGTGGAAATGAGGAGTAAAGAGGCGTGCATTTTAAATTAAAAGCTCACTTTCGTCATGGACTAAACCATAATTTAAGATGAATAAAATTTAACTTAAGCCAACCAAAGGATGGTTAAGTAAGTTCAGCAAAGTATTAACGCAATCAAAAATAAGCAGTGTTAAATTTAAAATGTAATGTTAACTTGACTTTTTGTAATGCATGAATGATATTTGTAAAGTAAACATTACTTTTAAAAACAGGATAAAGGCAATGAAAGCAGAATTAAATTTAAAACAACGCCAAATTAAAAATACCAGTTACCTAGCTAAATGGACCTTAATATGGCTTTTTACTTTAGCTATTTGCAGCTTTGGCCCCACTTTAATCTGGGATCGTTCAGCGCTAATTAGTGGCTTTTTTATTATTATAAATTTGGCTGCTGGCGTAGGGATGATTTTAGCCAACAAGCGCTATTTGCAAGGCATGGATGAATTAATGCAAAAAATACATCTCAGTGCCATGGGGTTTACCTTAGGTGCAGTGTTAGTAGGCGGGCTGGCATACACCAATTTACAATTGAGTGGTTTAATTGATTTTAAAGCGCAAATACCCGACTTAATGTTTTTAATGGGGGCGGTGTATTTAATTAGTGTGTATGTGCTTAATAAACACTATTGCGCAGGTGATGAATGAAAAATAGATTAAAAGTGTTAAGAGCCGAGCATAATTTCACTCAAGCAAAGTTGGCCGAGCTGTTGGATGTATCGCGCCAAACGATTAATGCCATTGAAAAGGGCAAGTTCGATCCCAGCTTGCCACTGGCTTTTAAGGCCGCAAGGTTGTTTAAACTTAAAATAGAAGACATTTTTGATGACGAACAGGGTTAAAAATTAACAAAGTGCGACAATATGTCGCGCTTTTTAACTTGCCGCAGCACGTATAATTTACCCACAAAATTTTTGTGGTAAATCAATAATGACTGATAAAAAAAATCCTTTAACCTCCTATTTATTATCGCCTTTGGCACTTGTTATAAGTGGCGTACTATCGCCTGTTGCCTTTGCAGATGACGCCTCAATTGAAATTATTGAAGTACACGGTCAAGCACAAAACAAACACCTATCGTTAGGTTCATCTGAATCGTTATTAACTGATTTAGGTGTGGACTTTTCAACCGCCGGTGGCATGGCTAACTTACCTGTTTTAAATGGTTTAATGGGCGATAGAGTGGCGGTACTGGTCGATGGAGCGCAAATCACCGCCGCCTGTGCCAATCAAATGAACCCGCCACTGTCGTATATTTCAGCCAATCAAATTAGTAGCTACAAAGTGGTTGCGGGTATTTCTCCGGTAAGCGCGGGAGGCGATAATATTGCAGGGGTGATCGCGGTTAATTCTATTTCGCCTCAGTACAGTGAAAGCAAGCAACTTGGCTGGCACTCTGGCTACGTATCAGCCCAATACAATACACTAGATAACGGCAAAAAGGTCGGCGCGGGCATGCGCATTGCCAGCGACGTATTCAGTTTTAATTATCAAGGTGCGTTTAGCGATGCTAACAGTTATGAAGATGGTAACGGCGATTTAGTGCTCGACACCCTATACCGCGCGCAAAACCATAGTTTAAGTGCTGCCATGCGCGATGATAAGCAACAATTAGTGGTTAAGCTAAGCCATCAAAAAATACCCTATCAAGGCTTTGCTAACCAATATATGGATATGACAGATAACACCAGCTATGGCGCTGTTGCCCAGTATAAGCGTGCTTTTACAAACAGTGAGCTTGAAGCGCAGTTAAATTGGCATAGCGTAAAGCATGAAATGGGCTTTTTCAGCGCAGAAAAAACTGGAAAAATGCCAATGAAAACCGACGCCGAAGATATAAGCACTCAGTTAAAATGGCAATTAGCGCTTGATAACAACAGCCAGTTATTACTCGCCCAAGAGTACCATTATATGAATATTGATGATTGGTGGCCTGCGGTTGAAGGCTCAATGATGATGGGGCCAAATGACTACAACAATATTAATAACGGCCGGCGTCAGCGTATTGCCTTGCTTGCTGAATATGAAAGCCAATTAGATACTCGCTGGTGGTTCAATGCAGGCGTTCGATTTGAAAATGTAATAACCAATACCGACGACGTACAAGCATACAACGCAGGTATGGCCGCTATGAGTGCGATGGCCATGGCGATGCCAAGCGATGCAATGGCCGCTAAAGAGTTTAATGATCAGAATAAAAAACAAACAGACAACCTAGTCGATGCAAACGTGCTGATTAACTATCAACTAAGCAATAATGACGAGTTACAAATTGGTTTAGCTCGTAAAAATCGCGCACCTAATTTATACGAACGTTACAGTTGGGGGGTGGGCAATATGGCCACCACCATGATAGGTTGGTACGGCGATGGTAATGGCTATATTGGTAACATTGCTCTTAAACCTGAAACCGCGCACACGCTAAGTACCACTTACACCACTATGGCAAAAGACGATAGCTGGCGTATCAGTGCCAATGCGTGGGTGAGCGATGTAAATGATTATATTGATGCCAACAGAGTAAGAAGCTTTAACCGCACAGTGCTTGCTGCCAATACTCGTAATGTACTTATGTTTAATAACCTAGATGCCACGCTTTATGGCGTAAAGCTAGATGCGGTTGCTACTCTGCACGAGTCTAAGCAGTATGGTAGTTGGTTATTAAAAGCTAACATTACCAACACCCGTGGTAAGCGCGACGATACCAATCAGCCGCTTTATCAAATTAAGCCACTGCAAACCCAATTTGGGATTAACCAGCAAATAGGCCGCTTTGAAAACTCACTCACGTGGCAGTGGGTCGATAGTAAAACCCGGGTAGATAGCAACCGCCTAGAAAACCAAACCGAGCAGTATCATTTACTAAACCTAAGCTCTAAAGCCAGTTGGGATGCATTGACCGTGAGTGTTGATATTACCAACCTGCTTGATGAGTATTATGAATTACCACTAGGCGGCGTAAGTATTGCTGAGTTTAAACAAGATTCAACGCAGGGATTCAATCAATTAGCAGGGCAGGGTCGCTCTATTAATTTAGCTATGAGTTACGCGTTTTAAAGTGAGAGAGTAAGTTAGTATCAGCCGTCAGATCCGATTTTAGGTTAATCGAGTCTGACGGTTTAAGTTGAGAAAGTTACTTTTTTATTATGGCGGCTATTAATAATTAATTTACTTTCAATCTATTCATTAAGTCTGATGGAGCAAAGTACAAAATAGTTCTACCGTCTTTTGTGGGTAAAAGCAGTTTCAAATCTACTAATTTATTTAAATATCCTCTCGAAGTATTTTCAGATATACCGTAAGAATTTGCAGTTTCTTTAACTGTAAAAATTCTCCCAGGCTCTTTTGTACCTTTTTTGACAAGATCCTTTTGCACAAAGTTTAATATATTACTGAACTTTGAATTTTCTAAAATTTGAAGTACTTCATTAAATTCTTCGGTTTTAGATTTAAGATATTCTTGTAGTTCTTCAAAAGCATCTAAAATTACATCAAGTTGAAAATCGATAAAATATGTCAAATCGTTTTGATCTCTTTCTGTATACATGTAAGAAAGGCCGTAGCCTTTAGGGTCGTCTTTAAGTAATTTACTGATTGATATATACCTGAAAAGCTCATATTCATTTTTAAGCATAAACCAGTAAAATAGTGCTCTCGCAGTCCTCCCATTCCCATCTCTAAAAGGGTGCTCATAACCGATCATAAAATGAAGGATAATTGCTTTGATTACTGGGGGAATAAACTCACCACCATTCATTCCAGAGTGGTCTTCATTTGCAAAATCACAAACACATTGAAGTCGTTCAGAGATTTTCTCAAAGCTAGGTGGTTGATGAGCAATTTCTCCTCTATCATCTTCTACATATATATCATTATCCTCTCTAAATTCACCAGGGATAACATTATTTTCCGTAGTTAAATTAGTGGCCTTTTGGTGGAATTCTAGAATTAGATCTAAGGTTAAATCAGCTTTAGCTTTTTTCTCGGCAAGCTTCAAAAGAAAGAAGTTATTGAGAATCATTCTTTCGTCTTCATCTACAGGCTCTCTTTCATCCTCCAGCATTTTCTTTGCTACTTCTCTTGTAGTCGAGGCACCTTCAAGTTGGGCACTTGTTATAGCTTCTTCCATAATTAGAGAAGAGACCAAAAACTTACGTTGAATTTTATCTGATGCGGCTTTATCAGCTACAGCACCAACACTACCACCAGCAATTTTAATAATCTTATGAAGCTTTGCTTCCATTGAATGCGGTGTGCAGTATGAAAATAAATTATCTTTATCACATCTTAGTGGTATGTACTTCATTTGCATTGTTCTTTTGAACTTTATAGCAGACCAAATATCTTTTGCTTCAGCTTGAGGGACTCTCCATTTTAATAGACTCCAATGTAAATAATGTCCTTTTTCATCTGTAGCGTCATATTTGTTAATGTATTTGCCTATTTTTTCGTAGTCTACATTCGAAAGTTCAAATTTGGGTGCTCTTTCAACACTTGGTTTAGCCATGTTAACTCAAATATTTTTTTTTGCGTTTTGTTTGTTTAATAATGACACTTAAAACGGAAAAGTCAATTTATCCTTTTTGAAGTTAAGGAGGTGAAAAAGATAAATGTAGCCTTTATCTGAAAGGCACTATCCGATGATTTTAATCCCCATTATTAATAGACTTTCTCCCAGAAAGTGGTATTTGATTTAAGATAAAAACTATAACACACGCAAAAGAGTAGATTAATTGTGAACGCAAAAATCTATAAACTGCGTTAGCAGCGGATTTTTGTATTTGTCTTTATGCATCACTAACCAAAACTGTCTTTGCATGGGGTGGTTTAAGTTAAGCTGCGTAACGCGGCCATCGTTTAAAGCGTACTGTGCCGCGAGTGACGATAAGCATCCCAGCCCTAACCCTTCTGCAACGCTGTTGATCAATGCCTCTGTGGTATTGAGTTCAAAACTTTGGCTCCAATTATCGATATGCGTAGCAAGGTTTTGTAAAAAGAATGAGCGTGAACCAGAGCCAGCTTCCCTTAATACCCATTGACTGTTTGCCAAGTCATTAAAACTAAGCTGTGGTTTTGCAGCTAAAGTGTGGGATAGCGGTGCAATAATACACATAGTGTCTTGGCTAAACACGGTTGAGATTAAGTCGCTTTGCTGGGCGTGGCCTTCTATTAATGCAATGTCGAGTTCAAAGTCGCGCAGTTTTTGACAAATAAGCTCAGAATTTGAAATAAAAACCTGCTGAGAATAATGCTGCTGTTGTTGGCGAAACCCACTGAGTATTGAGGGCAAAACATGATTGCCAATGGTATCGCTAGCACCTATTTTTAACGTGCCATTGGCTTTTGCGTGGGACGAAAAAAGCGTATTAATATCATTTGCTCTGTGCAGTAATTCATCGGCCAAGGGCAGTAACTTTTGCCCTTCTTGATTTAAAATTAAGCGATGATTTACCCGGTCAAACAGTGGGTGGCCTAATTGTTTTTCAAGCTCGCTAAGCGCCATACTCACCGCCGCTTTAGATAGAAACAATGATTCAGACGCTGCTGTAAGGGTGTTGTGCTGGGTTATGCCTACAAATACTTTAAGTTGCTTAAGTGAAATATTCATTATGCCATGTTTAGTTTTACTGAACGTATGTTCTATATAATTAGATTTAACTTAACAAAGTGCAAGCGTAAACTTCTCTGTAAGTTATAACCACAGGGTGAAATAGAGATGTTTAAACATATAAAAACAAAAGTATCAGGTGCACCAACACCAATGGGTGGTTTGGCATTAGGTATTGCCAGCCTAGGTTGGGCTTGGGAGAGTATGGCTAACCTAAATGGCGTAGCACAATATACCGGTGCCGCTATTGCGAGCGTATTATTGCTATTGTTAACACTTAAGTTTTTATTACATCCTCAACTGCTTAAAGCCGATTTAGCCCACCCAGTTGTGGGAAGTGTGGTGCCTACTTTTGCTATGGCTACCTTAGTGGTGTCTAATTCTTTAGGGCAGTTTTACTCCCTTGCGGGAGATGTGCTTTGGGTAGGTGCATTTTTATTGCATGTAGTTTTTTTAATCAGCTTTATTGCTCATCGCATGATTGAATTTAAAATTGAGCATATGGTGCCAAGCTGGTTTGTACCGCCGGTTGGGATCATTGTTGCCGATGTCGCGTTTTCAGGGAATCCGGCACTGCTGTTTTTAGCGCAAGGGGCGCTTTATTTTGGCATGCTGATGTATGCAGTTATGTTACCTATGATGATTTACCGGATCATTTTTGCAGCGCACATTCCTGATGCTGCACAGCCTACATTGGCTATTTTAGCTGCGCCAGCAAGTTTATCGCTAGCTGGTTACTTTGCAGTGAACAGCGAGCCGTCACCGGTTATTATTGGCTTGTTATTTGGAATTGCAGTACTGATGACCTTTATAATTTATGTCGCATTTTTTAAATTATTGCGCCGTCCATTTTGCCCAGGTTACGCTGCGTTTACTTTCCCTGTGGTCATTGGTGCTACCGCGTTATTTAAACTTGCCGCATGGATGCATACAGTGGGAATTGATTTGCAGTTTATTAAGCAAATACAGTATTTAGCAACGTTTGAATTGATTGTGGCCAGTGGGGTAGTTTGCTATGTGGCGGTTCGTTATTTGGCTCATTTTAAGTTTTTTAACACTCAATTTAAGCCTCTCACCCTATCACAATAACGATTAAACGCTTGTTTGCACTACCTCGTTAGCCCCGTGCTCAATTGCTTGTTCGGCATCTTGCTCAGCAAGCTTGGCGCGCTCTGCTTTTGAAATATAAGCCGGTTTGTTGCTTTTATGCAGCTTGGCATTAGCACGCTTATCTTTGTTATTAAACTTTGTAATGATCTTTTTTCTGCGATTCATGATTAACCCCGTAATTTTAAGGTGCGCATTATACAGGCATCTTTAGTAAAGCTGTTAGATAAATATAGTGGCGGTTTTACGCTCTGTCGCAAAGCGTTGTTTGTTATTACACAAGGGCGTTATAATTATGGTTCTTAGTCGTTAATTAAATGGGATTTGTTTTGAAAAAGTTAGCTTTAGCTAGTATTGCTTTATTGGCCTTTAATACTCATGCACAATTAAATAAAATTAATGACAGCGTGGCTGATTACGCTGTAAATACCTACCAAAGTGCGCAAGTACATACACTAACAAATTTGGTATCTTTTCCAACGGTCAATAAAAGTGATGTTAGCGCACCACAAAATCCCGACTTTATTGGCTTTAAAGCGTTACTAAAAATGAAAGCGGCTGAGCTTGGTTTTGATTATCAAGATTTAGGTTACACCGTACTTATTAGTATGGGGCAACAAACTGAAAAGGTAACCATAGTAACCCATGGCGATGTGCAACCCGCTAATGCCAGCAAATGGAAACAAAGCCCATTTATTATTGACACCTCAGAGCCGGATAAATTAATTGGCCGTGGTACCGAAGACGACAAAGGCGCTATTGCGACTGCAATGTACGCCATGAAGGCGATAAAAGATAAAGGCATAGCGCTTGATAACCGTATTGAATTAATGATTTACCTAGCGGAGGAGTCTGACTGGGGGCCGTTAACTGAGTTTATGAAAACTTATCAGCAACCAAAGTATGCGGTAACCATCGATGCCTCTTACCCTGTAGTGGTTGCTGAAAAAGGCTGGAGCTTAATTGCGCCAACATTTGATGCAACATCACCACAAACCGGTGTGTATGTCAGTGGTGTAACCGGCGGCGCATTTGCCAGTCAAATCCCTGAAGATGCCAGCCTATTACTACATAACGCCAACGAAACATTAATTAATCAATTAAAAGCAAAAGCTAACACACTTAAGCAAGTTGAATTTAATTTTACAGAGCAAAATAACGCGCTGGCCATAAGTGTTAAAGGCATGTCGGCTCACTCATCTGAACCGGAATCAGGCGTTAACGCCATTGCTTATTTAGCTGAAATATTTAAAGGCGTTGAGCTTGAAAACAACAGTGATGGCCAGCTCATTGATTTTGTTAATCAGCTTATTGGTTTAGATATTTACGGTAAACAGTTTGGCGAAATTGCTTATGAACATGACTTTATGGGGCCAATGAGCGTAGCGCCTACGGTTATTGAACGTGAGGGTAATGCGCTTACTTTAGCGGTCAATGCTCGCCGTCCGGTTGGTAAAGATGAGACGTTACTTAAACAACAAATTGATACTGCGCTTGCTAATTGGCAAACGGCTAATCAGGTTACGTTAGCTAACATTAAAATCACCATTGGTAAGCCCATGCTTTTAGATAGCGCACCCCATGCGCAAAAGCTACTTGATATTTTTAAGTATTATACGGGTGATAAAAACGCTGATTTTGTTTCAATAGGGGGCGGTACAAATGCCAAACTATTTGATAATGCCGTGTCGTTTGGCCCATCTATGCCGGGCAAACGCTACACCGGACACTCAGAACATGAGTTTATTACCCTTGAGCAATTAGCACTTAATTTACGTATGTACACCGCAATGATGATAGAGCTGGGGAATATGTAATTTTGGATATATAACCTATATCTAATACGAAAAAACCGCCGTAACGGCGGTTTTTTATAGCAACGGTGTGCTATTGAAAATCAATTTCTGGCAAGCATTCAAACCCAGGTTTTGCAAATAAGTAACCTTGCATTAGCTCAATACCTGCGTGTTTTAACCACTGATATTCTTCAACGGTTTCAATGCCTTCAGCCAGAGCTGTAACATTTAGTGCGCTAAACATGTTTAAACAGTGGGTAACGATTGCCTGGCGGTTTTTATCTTTGTCGATATCTCTGATCAGCGCCATATCAAGCTTGATAATATCAGTTTGAAAATCGGCTAATAGGTTTAATCCAGAATAGCCTGAACCAAAGTCATCGGTGGCTGTTTTAAAGCCTAATTCTTGGTAATAACTCACAACACGTTTAACATGTGCGCTGTCTTCTATTTTTTCGACTTCTGTAAATTCAAACATAATATTTGTTGAAGGGAAGTTATACTTTTTAGCGGCTTCTAGGGTGGTACGAATACAACGCTCTGGCTTGTAGATAGCGTTTGGTAAAAAGTTAATACTGAGTATCGAATCTACACCTAGCTTTGATGCAAGTGCAATCGCTTTAATTCTGCATAACTGATCAAACGTATAGCGGTTAGTATCGTTAACACGAGAAATAATAGAGTAGGCCGATTCATTATTTAAACCACGGACAAGTGCTTCATATCCAAAAATAGTATTATTTTGACAATTTACAATAGGCTGAAATGCCATGGTAAAGTCAAAATCTAGTTCATTCGAATCAGCGCAATTGCTACAAGATACTTTTTCGCAATTTAGTGATTTATCATTCATCGTACCCTTTGTTTTAACCCACAAAATAAGGTGTGGTTAAGCCTGCCCTTAAGCCTAACAAAGTATTGATATTTTACATAATCTATTTAACTGTTTTGTTTACCTTTTTGTAACTCACCGCGATTAAACAGTGCCTTTATTTCTATGATTAATGAAAAAGTAGCAATAAGGTTATGGCTTTTTTACATGCGTATAACCTTACTTTTCATGAGCTTTAAGCGCTTTGCGCCTAGCTTAATACACTCGGTATTTACTTAAGTGTGGCGTTAAGCGAAATCTCAGTATTTAATAATTTTGAGATAGGGCAGCCTTTTTTGGTTTGTTCGCACAATGCTTGAAATTGCTCATTTGAAATATCTGCAATGGTTGCATTTACTTCAAGGGCAATGTGCGTCACGGCAAAGCCATCATCCACTTCGTCTAAACTAACCACTGCTTCGGTGTTTATGTTCTCAGCGTTAAAGCCCGCTTCACCAAGTGCCAGCGATAAAGCCATACCAAAACAGGCACTATGTGCTGCACCCACTAATTCCTCAGGGTTTGATCCTGGCTTATCTTCAAAGCGGGTATTAAACCCATACGGCTGGTTATCTAATGCGCCACTTTGCGTTGAGATATAACCTTTCCCTTTTTTAATATCACCAGACCATGTTGAACTTGCAGATTTTTTAATCGTCATTATGTTCTCCTTGTTGAGGGTGTAGGCTTTTTAGATTAATTAGTCATACCGTGTAGTGTTTGCAATACGTTGTAAACACTACACGGTAAAACTGCTAAAAAGCGTTATTTACATAGGTAGTTGCAAAATAGAAGCCAAATAATTGAATAAACAAGGTTCACGTTATGTTTGGGATTATTTATTATCCCGAATTTAGGTTATGTCAGCTATTTGCAGGTGATAAGGCGGGGCGCTTTCACGGTTTTGAAACGCTAAAATAACGTTGTTTTTAATTATTCCGTGTTCAATATTGATAGCGCGGCGAATGGTTTCGTCTTTTTGCCATTGCTCTGGGCCGGCTAAAACAGTTGGCAAGTATACAATGAGCGCGGCAGAAATAGAGCGCGTTGCACTTTCCCATAAGTAGCTAGGGGTATGATCAACCGCGTAATAATCCGTGGTTTTATAGCTAAACATTGGGTGTTTAAATGTTGTTGGCTTTGCAAAAAAGAATCCCATTCCTTCATCACAACTTACATCTATTATAAGGCTATTGGGTTTTAAGCAATCGGCTTCAGATTCAATCACAAAATTGACGGGGTTTGCGGTTTCTTGGTAGGTGCCATTAACAATAATGTCAGCTTCGCTAATAAGCTCAGTAAGCGGGCGCTGCGACCCATCGTGCTCAACCACTATCATACGAGCTTCGCCTTCAATGCCTTTTAGTTACAGTGCATGTAACACCGCACAATAACCTGCCATTTCATTGTTTTTATAAAAAGTATGACGGCCCACATCTCCCTGTGGTGACCATACAAACATGCTTCAAAGGCAATTAAGAGTGAGCTTTCTATCAAGGGCAGCTTGGGTAATTACTTGTTGTTGTACGCAATGTACATAGCCCCAAATTGTGCCGCCTTCTTTAAGTTTTTGTAAATCAGCAAGCACTGGTTTGGCAATAATGACGGTGCCTAATTGGGTTAAAATATCACTGCGGGTGGCAATGCCGCCTGTCAGTGCTGCAATTTCTTCGTCGCTCATATTAAATGCTGCGCCATAACCTTGCTCAAAAATCATTTTTTTTCTGAGTTTTTCAGGTATACGCATTAAATGCGCAGGATGAATAGGGTAGCGTCTTTCATCTGTTTTACGTGATGTTCCAATTACGCCAATAGTTAATTCACTCATGCTATATCCTTGATTAAAGTATGCTGAGTTTATAAACGAATAATGCTACATCGCTAACAAACAAAGAGGGGTTTTACAGGCAAGCTCACGCCATGGTTGTAAAAATAAGGCTTGGTAAAGGGGGTTCTTTTAATTAGCTGTGCTAGGTGTAATGAATGTTGAGCAGGCAGAGGGTAGAGTGTTAACTTGCATTGAATAACAAGTTGAAACGTTAACCACTATAACAGCTATGTAAGATATAAAGTGAGATTAAAGCGAATGTGCGTGTATTGGTTTTTATAAGCGGCTATTTACTGCGTTTGCACCGCTCTGAGCAATAAATAACGTTATCCCAATCTCGTTGCCACTTTTTACGCCACGCAAACGGCTTATTGCATACTGGGCAAATTTTTTGCGGTAAGTTAAGTTTTTTGTGCGCCATAATTAGGTGTTCTCTTTATTGCTGTTACTGCGAGTTTTGCGTTTTACGCGGGTAACCTTTTGAGTTGGAGCCACGTGTTTTTTAAGAATTTTACCTATGGCGCGTTTTACATCGGGCCGTTCTCGGTATTGCCATAGCCGTTCGCGGGCTTCTTTTGAGGCGGTGGTTAAATCAAGCATTGGCTCAGGGTAGTCTTCACCTAGTTTAAAGTCGTTAAATAGCGCTTCCATGGGCGTTTGCTCCCAAGGTTGATGTAAATATTCAATGGGGAGCTTTTCAAGTTCGGGGCACCATTTTTTTATAAACGCACCGGTTGGGTCTTGATCTTCCGATTGCTTAATTGGGTTGTAATGACGAATAGTATTAATACCGGTGACAGAGGCTTGCATTTGAATTTGCGGGTAATGAATTCCCGGTTCAAAGTCTAAAAAGTAATTAGCCAACGGAAAACTTGCCTGTTGCCAGCTAATGTTTAAATGATGCGTTACAAAGCTAACCAGCATAGCGCGCATTCTAAAGTTAATATAACCGGTGGCTTTTAAACAGCGCATGCAGGCATCAATAATAGGAATACCGGTTTGCCCTTGTGCCCAGCGTTCAATATCGCTGGCAACCTGGGCATCATCACGATACGGAAATGCATGATACCCCGGATTTAGCGCTTTAAATTCCATGGTGCATTCGCTTTCAAACTTTTGCATAAAATGGCAATGCCAATGCAAGCGTGATACAAACGCGGCAAGCGGGCGCTTCCACCCTTTTTTATCAGCAGAAGTGCTATGGTATGCGTCAATCGCCATTTGATACACTTGCCTCAGGCTGATATTCCCCCACGCTAAATAGGGCGATAACCTAGAGCAATGTGTACGGCTTAAGCTTGGGCTGGATATTCCTTTTTGATAACTCTTACCGCGTTCAGCAAAAAAGCTTTGCATTACTTCACGGGCAAGTCGAGGGCCCCCGTGCTGAAAATGTTCATTATCTTGCGTGTAGGCGCTCGGCAGTATAGGTGTTTGATAATCAGTAAGAGCAAGTGGTTTTATTTGCTTCCAATTAGGTATAGCAATAGGTGCTTGCATGGTTTGTTGCCAGCGCTCGTTCCAATTACTGCGATTTCTTTTGCCACGTATCACAGCCCCCGTTGGCGACTCTAACCAGTTAATGTGATGGTGTTGGCACCAGGCTTTAATTGCTATGTCACGCTCAAAGGTATTGTTTAGCCCTATTTCTTGGTGGCTAAAGAGGTTTGTGATTTCAAACTGCGAGTGAAGCGATTCAAGCAGGGTTTGCATATCTTCATTGAATATATACACGCGGCTGTTGAAGCGAGCCAACTGAGTGTTTAAGTCGCAAATAGATTGATATACAAAGCGCCAATGTCGCTCGTTGTAATGCGCATCATTAAGCAGTAAAGGTTCGAAATTATAAACTAAAAGGGTAGGCAGGCCGTTACTAAACGCATTTTTTAAAGGCTGATGATCGCTTAGGCGTAAGTCACGTTTAAACCAGACTATGTTTATTTTTATGCGCATGGATCCAATGTACTATTTAAAAATGCTATGAAGTAATTATTTACTTGTACGCAGCGTAGCGATTTTCCGATTTAGTTTTTTAAGATTAAAAGTGAGAAACCATGTTTTTAGATTTAACCGACAATAGCAACCACTCTGTTTATAGCTACTTAGTAGGCGGTATAAGCCCAAGACCGATTGCGTGGGTAAGCACGTTAAGTGAGAAGGGGGTTGCTAATATTGCGCCTTATTCGTTTTTTACTGTTGCTAGTTGTAACCCGCCGGTTTTAAGCGTCACGCAAGTAAACCCTCGCGATAATGCAAATAAAGATACGTTAAATAATTTACTCGCTACCAAAGAGTGCGTGGTTAATATTGTTAGCCATTCGCTTGTTGATCAAATGAACCAAAGCTGCGCTAACTATCCACGTGACGTGAGTGAATTTGATGCTGCAAATATACAGCGTACTCCCAGCCAATTAGTCAGTGTACCAAGTGTTGCGGCGTCAAAAGTACGCTACGAATGTAAGTTGCGAGAGGTGATTACTATTTCAGATGAGCCAAGCGGTGGGCAAATGATGCTGTTAGATGTAGTGGGTATTTTTCTCGACGACACCGTTTTAGTGAACGGGTATATTGATCCAACGCGTTTGGATGCGGTGGGTAAAATGGGCGGCGATTATTTTAGTACCACGAAAGACAAATTTGCACTAAAGCGCCCACAGTTATAAAGCAATGTGGGTAACCGATTATTCGGTTTGTGGCAAAAAGAATGCACTTATAGCACCTAAAAAACCAAGGGTGCTGTAAAGTAAAATTAGCTCAGCGGTTGATAAAAAAGCCTCGAGTAAACCTATACTACCCAGAAGTAGTAATAACACCCCAATTACCGTGTTACTTACCGATACATAATCGGTGCGTTTATTGCCCTCAGCCATATCTACAAGGTAAGTTTTTCGCCCTAAACGCACGCCTTGGTGTGCAACTGAGAGTAAAAAATACAATATAGGCATAACCCACCAATTTAGCAGTAGTGCGCTATACCAAGTGGCAATAACAAATACGGCTAAGCCATTAAATGTGACTAATATAGCGCTAAGCACTAAAACACGCTGGCTGGATAAGTCACTGAGTCTGCCCCAAATAGGCGCCGAGACTAAACTAGCAAAGCCAGAAACGGCAATAAAAGTGGCAAGCAGAGAAAATTCAAAAGACTGTTTACTTGCTAAAACTATATAAAAAGGAGCACTCAGAGCTGAGCATAAAAGTAGCGCACGCGTAATAACAAAATGGGCAAATTGTTTATCTTTATAAAGCAGCTTAAGTTTAGAAAATGCATGCAGCAAGCCATTTTTACCGCCATCAGTTGCCCCTTTATATTCATTTATTTGGCTGTAAAAAAAAGCCGCGATCACCCACATTATTGCACCGAGTGCTAAGGCTATAATGACGGTGTTTTGATCTTTTTGTTGTGAAAAAAACCACATAAGCAAGCCAAACGTTAAGGTGGCAAAACCGGCAATACTGGCAGCTAAGCCACTAATATTACCGCGCTGTTGCTTAGGAATAACTTTTCCAAGCACATCTTTTGCGGCCACCGAGTTAAAACCTCTAGCTAAGCTAAATAAAATTAATAAACCAATAATGGCGTAACCCGCAAGCTTGCCCTCAAGTGTAAACGCGACACCAACCATAGCCAAAATACATAAAGACTGCACAATAGCGCCAATAACCCACACCCATTTACGAATAGGCAATTGGCGGATAAAGCCAGCAATGGCTAACTGTGGCAGCAGTGAACCTGACTCTCTAATAGGTACTAGCCAAGCAATAAAACTCGCTGGCACGTTTAAGCTTTGCATTAACCACGGCAGCGTTATTTTGGGATTGAGTAGCGCATCAGCAAACTTACTAAACAGTTGGCTTAGTAGTAAAGTAATAAAATTACCGGGGACTTCTTGGCATGCGTTATCGTCAATGGCCTTACACGCGCGAGCATCTTCTTCGTTATTTAAGCGTTTATAAATTTGCTCTTTTGTTAGTTTTTTCACTCTATTTTACCGCTGTATAAGTACAAATATTTATATATATTAAGATGATATGATTAACATATCTACTTTACTCATTATTTTTAAGCTCATATGGCAACCATTTTAGGAGTTCTTTAAATAATATATCTTGCGCAATGGACTTAGAAATATAGTCATTCATTCCAACCTGTAAGCACTTAGCTTTATCGCCCACCATAGCGTTTGCTGTCGTAGCAATAATAGTAATTGGGGGATTTTTACTCCCAGCTTCATTTACTCTTATATGGGTTGTGGCTTGGTAACCATCCATTACTCGCATTTGGCAATCCATTAAAATGAGTGAGTACGGGTTATGGGAAGTTGTTTGTTTTAAATATTCGAGCGCGTGCTGGCCATTTTCTGCAATATCAATGCTATTACTTCCTATCTTTTTAAGCGTGGTAGAGGCGACGATTTTATTAATGTTGTTATCTTCAACCAGTAAAATACGAATGTTTTTGTCCCATACAATATCATCGCTCGACAAAGGCTGAGTGTCAGATAAATCCTCAGTAATGAGGCTGCTATTACTTTTAAAGCAGGTCGATAGCATCTTAAAAAGATTTTGTGTGATTATGGGCTTTATAACAATGGCTGAAAACCGAGACGCTTGATATAAATCGCGCTGTTTATTTAGCTCATCCTTGGTCATTAAAACAACATGCGCAGCCATAAGATCTACCTCTTTATCAAGGGTTTTACTTAAAGCCATACTTACAATAATTGATATAGCAATATCGATTATGAAGCGAGTAGTTTTAGCAGCAATTAAATTGGCGGTAAATTATTAGCTGACCACCCAGCAACAGGACGTTGGTATTGTTTTATTAATCCATTAACTGGGATGGTTAAGCTCTCAAGTGCATGTTTGATTTTTGCTCTGTTTTGCTCTGTATTATCGGTTAAAGTTATTTGTGATATGCCCTGTAACAATAGTTTTGTTAAGTCGTAGGCATGAATAAATCCAGCCGGAGAAATTAACTCAGTGAGTGCTACAGGGATAAGCTTTGTGCTATAACATTTTTAGTTAAAGCGGCTTGCGGCGTTTTTAAAAATGAAAAACAGCTTTGTATAAAATGTAAGCTCAAGTTTGATTTTATGGCTTGCTCAACGTTGGCAAAAAAATCCCCACCCGTTATTCCCCAATGACTCACAATAGGAAGGCGTTCATTTTTGGCAAAACTTGCCATCGCATTTATAAACAGCCTCCTCAATGGCATTTCCAACAAATAAAATACACTCAGCAGGTGTATTTTTTATTTTATGCAGTATTAATTTGGCGTTATTTATTTTTGTGTTCCAGTTAAACCATTTTACTTGTGGTTTTATATCACGAAGGCCTTAAGCATGGTGTTGTTATTTGATTTTCCCTATGGCGTGTCTTCTAAAAGTAAGAGGGGATTTTTGCAATTTAGAGTTTGCGTTGCAAATTGGGCCATTCTATAGCCGGCTTTTGTATCATCTACCGAGAGCCTAAATACCCAGTTATCATCGCTAGGGTATCGGGTAATAGACCCTCCGGCAGCCCAAGGCAGTAATAGTAAAAGTTTGTTTTTATTGATGAACTCTCTGTTTTTATATACGGCGGGGAGTGCAATCCACCAATAAAAACCAGTGCATTGGGGTCTTTTAGAAACTGCTGCATGTGCAATAAGCTGTGATTCGCATTACCTCGGTTGTCTTTTTCAATCAGTGTGAGCTTATAATCTTGCACGTTATTATTAATCTCTGCTAAAGCAGTCAGCACCTTCATCTTCATTGCATAGGCCGATTCGTAATGGTTTGAATAGTCTAAGTCATGGTAGAGCGTTAATGTTTTTACACCTTCGCTGCGTGCACTTAAAGAAAATTATTTAATTTTTTATAAAATATGAAGCTGAAATATGATTCAATATTTTTTATTAATGGACATAAAAAAGCCAGCTAAGCAGCTGGCTTATTGAACTGTTTTGACTTTTATTTAAAGTCTTGGGCCGTGTGGCGCTCTGCCATTTGCTCTTTTTCCGGGCCCCACGTACGATTAACGCGACGACCTCGTTTTACGCCTGGACGTGCAGCCACTTGTTTAGCCCAACGAACCACATACGTATAAGATGCAACATCTAAAAACTCTGCCGCGTCGTATAGGTCACCTAAAACCAGTGAGCCATACCACGGCCAAATAGCAATGTCGGCAATTGAATATTCACTGCCTGCCATGTATTCATTGTCACTTAAATGGCGGTTTAATACATCAAGCTGACGCTTAGTTTCCATGGTAAAGCGGTCAATCGGGTATTGCATTTTACTCGGTGCATAACTGTAAAAGTGGCCAAACCCACCGCCTAGGTAAGGTGCTGAGCCCATTTGCCAAAATAGCCAGTTACGACACTCTGTTTTTGCTTTGAGATCGTTAGGAATAAAGGCATCAAATTTTTCGCCTAAGTATTGTAAAATAGCACCTGACTCAAATATGCGCGTTGGCGGTGTGGTTGAATGATCCATCAGCGCGGGTATTTTTGAGTTCGGGTTTATATCAACAAAGTCAGAGCCAAACTGATCGCCTTCACCAATATTAATTAAATACGCATCGTATTCGGCATCGGTTAAGCCAAGCTCTAACAGCTCTTCAAACATAATACTAACTTTTTGGCCATTGGGTGTTGCCAGCGAATAAAGCTGAAATGGATGTTCGCCAATCGGTAGTGTTTTGTCATGAGTAGCGCCTGCAATGGGGCGATTTATACTAGCAAATTTACCACCACTCTCACTGTCCCATGTCCATACTTTAGGCGGGATGTATTCGTTGTTTTCACTCATAAATAACCTCTATCTTTATTAAACGCGTGTTTTAGTTGTTGCTTGCTGATTTTTTAATTTATCTGCTTTTGCTAGTTTATAACCTAAAAACAATCCACTTAATGCACCAAAAAAATGGCTCTCAAACGAGATATGAAAACGCTGCGGTAATACGCCCCAGATAAAGCTGCTGTATAAAAATGCTACGATAACAGCGATAAAAATCGATTTAAATGAACGCCTTACAATGCCATAGCATAAAATAAATCCCCACAAACCATAGATGACACCGCTTAGACCTACATGAATATTACTGCGGGCAAACATCCAAACTAATAAGCCACCTACTAAAGCGGTGAATATAAATACACTATAAAAGCGCTGTACGCTGTACTGGCAAATTAACCAACTTAATACAGCAAATGGCAACATATTACTGGCAAAATGCCACCAGCTACCGTGTAAAAAGGGAGCACAAAGAATACCAACCAGCCCTTGAATACTTCTGGGATAAATACCTAAACCGTTTAAATTAATGCCAGGTAGGCTATTAATAAGCTGCAATACAAAACAAATAATAATAATACTAAAAATAGCAAAACGGGTACTGGTAATAAGTGAAAGCGTGTTTGGTTTAGTGGCCATAGTGTGATCCTAATTTACCGAAAGTGTTGCCAGTATAGGAATTGTATAAGGTAATGAAAAGCAATTAAAAAAGCACAGCATAAAATGCTGTGCTGATTTGAGTTGTTGGCTGCTATTAACCTAGTTTAGTTAATAGCTTTTTAGCTGCAAGTTCTGAGCTTGCTGGGTTTTGACCGGTGATCAATAAACCATCTTCTAGAGCAAGTACGCCCCAGTCATCGGTTTTTTGGTAATCGCCACCTTTTTTGATAAGTTCGTCTTCAACTAAAAATGGAACAATGTCAGTAAGTTGTACAGCGGCTTCTTCGCTGTTAGTAAAGCCCGTTACTTTTTTACCGGCGACTAATGCATTGCCATCAGCGTCTTTAACATTTAAAAATACCGCACTTGCATGACACACGGCAGCGACTGGTTTTTGCTCTTTAATAAAGCTTTCAATGAGCGATACAGAATCGATGTTATCGACTAAATCCCATAAAGGGCCGTGACCACCAGGGTAAAATACGGCGTCGTAATCAGAAGAGTTTACTTCGCTTAAAACTTTGGTATTTGCCATCAGTGTTTGTGCACCACTGTCTGTATCGTAACGTTTGGTTGCCTCAGTTTGAAAATCAGCAAGTGTACTAGTTGGGTCAATCGGAGGCTGACCGCCGTTTGGAGAAGCCAATGTTACTTCAATACCTGCATCAATAAATGCGTAATAAGGGGCTGCAAATTCTTCTACCCAAAAACCAGTTTTTTCGCCAGTGTTACCAAGCTCTGCATGTGATGTAAGAACCATAAGTATTTTTTTAGCCATATAAGGTATTCCTTAAGATGATTTAAATTAATTAATCTTGCTTGATAAAGACTATATGCACTAAGAGGGCTTTAAACAACGATGATAAATTTAACTTAATTGATTCAATAATTGATACAATTGGAGGGTTGAAGTTAAAACCGCACTGGAGCGCCCATGAAAGTCTCGTTTGAACAGTTAAAAAGTATGGTGGTATTTGCACAAATTGTAGAGCAGGGCAGCTTAACTGCAGCGGCAAAACAATTAGGGCTGACCCGTGCTGTAGCGAGTTATCACTTAAAAAAATTAGAAACACAGCTCGAAGTGACGCTACTTAACCGTTCTACCCGCACCATGGCGTTAACCGAAGCCGGAATGGCCTATTATGAGCGTTGCCGTGTTATTACAGAGCAAGCTAATGCCGCTAATCAGCAAATAGAAAATATAAAAAGTGAACCTCAAGGGCTATTAAAAATAAGTTGCCCAGTAAATGTAGGGATGCAGTTAATTGTACCGGCAATAAATACCTTTAAACGTCAGTACCCTAAAATTGATATAGATTTACAGCTCACGGATGACGTTGTGGATATTATTAAGCACGGGTTTGATTTTGCAATTAGAGGGGTTGCACTGCGCGATTCGAACTTACAAGCCACTAAGCTCACTACTATGAGTACCTGTATTTGTGGTGCGCCCGATTATTTTGCGCATTTTGGTAAACCCACCACAGCCGATGAGTTGGCAAAGCATCAATGGGTGGTTTATCAATTAGGTAGTAAAACGCTGACCTTACAAAAAGAAGGCAAAAAGGTCGATATTACAATGCAAGGTAGTTTAAGCACCAATAACGCTGCTGCACGCACTGCGTTTGTAGAGGCGGGGCATGGTATTGGTCGTATTCCACTTTACGATGCATGGCCAAAAGTACAAGCGGGTTTGCTGCAAATTATACTCGATGATTATAAAAGCAAAGACATTGAACTTTATGGGGTGTTCCCGCCTGGGGCGGCGGGCTCTAAAAAACTGCGTTTGTTTATTGATTATTTAAAAGCGTATTTTGTAAAGCAACATACCGCATTAGGTATGCTTAAATAATAGCGCTTAAAGCACTCGGTTAAACAAAGCAACGGCTTGCTGATACATGGTGATAGCAAGTGCTGCATCGTACCGCTCGCCTTCATCACGCATAAAGGCATGTTGCGCGTTCACTTCTTGCCATTGGTAATTAATACCCGTACTAACCGCTTGTTGATAAATTTTGTCGCGACCTTGTTGTGGCACATGGGGGTCTTGCTTTCCCCAAATAAAGTGGATTTCACCTTGTATATCAGCCATACGTTCAAATGAATTATTCCCTTTTTGTGCGGGAAGTGTGTCGCTATGAATATCAGTGGCATATAAGCAAAAAGCGGCTTTTATTGCGGGGTTTAATGCGGCTCTATAAGCTAAATGCCCACCAATACAAACACCCATTGCACCTACAGAGCCAGTACAGTAATCGTGTGTTTGTACAAAGTCGATTAACGCTTGGGTATCGCTGTCGTGGGATTCAAGCGGTTTTGCCCATTTATCGTTATTGCCTTTATCTTTACCCGCATCGTCATAAGCAAGCACTGTCCCGATAGGGTTAAGTTCATGAAATACTTCTGGCACAAGTACGACAAAGCCATGGCTTGCTAAAATAGCAGCGCTGCGAGCAATAGGCGCGGTTTGCTGAAAAATCTCAGAGTAAAAAATAATGGCTGGGAATTGCCCGTGAGCGTGTGGGCGATAAACTGTAGTGCGCATTAACCCCGTTGGGGTAGGCAAGTCAGCATGGTGGTGTTGGATGATCATAAAAGCGCTCAATTAAATAATATATAAAATATATGGTAACTGAGCGCGATAAAATAAACACGCCTTAAAGTCTAAATACTTGCAGGCATATTATTACAGCTAGCATAGTAGCTTACGGTGGCAGGCCAATCGGAAAAGATACCCATTACACCTACGTCTTGCGCTAACACATCAACCACAGTGAACATATCGCCATCGTTATCTATAACATCACTAATTGACTGATAATAATAACCGCCGCCTTGATTTAGAGGGCCAGAGCGCTCAAGACTCCATGCAATGATATTAAGCCCCGCGGATTTAGCATCAATAGCGTACTGTGAGGGGACAATGTTACTGTCGTTATCTATGCTTAATAGCATCCAAATGGGTGGCGCAATAATTTTAACGCCGTCGTTTATGAGCTCTGCCATAGATGGCTGCCATGTTGCTGCGTTGTTTGGATCAAACCCTGTATTGCTGTCGCGTCCATCTAAATAGACACTCTGCGCTGCAAATTCAGGATTAGTGTTAATCCAATATTTTACGTCAGCTAAATTAAATGATTGCGGATACACTCGCGAAGCGGGTACTTCCATTTGCGTGTATTCATCCAGCATTTTTTGTGCGTATTGCGTTTGGGTCATACCGTTAAAGGGCATACTCACTTGAGGGGATTTAAGCTCTGGGGTCATTTTTACTCCCAGCTCTTTAAAGAGTGCAATACTTTGTTTGTGGGTCATGAGTGTACCAGAGGTGGCGTATAAGTCAGTGCGCCAACCGGGTGTACCTTTCATGTAATCGCTAACATTGGTGGCACTGGTGTTTGCGCCATCCATCTTACCCTCAAGAGTTAAAAATTCTGCCAAACTAATATCACTGGTACAACATTTAGCTGAAGCAGGCGAGTCACTGTTAGAGTTTGCTGGAGTAAATGGCTCACTACATTTAGCAGCCAATGTTGGAATGGCTAAAATATTAGTGGTGGTGTGCAAGTCGCACTGAGAATGACGACATACTAGCTCTTTATCATTGGTAAAGGTTACATCGCATTCGACAACACCAGCACCCATACGAGCGGCTGCAATATAAGATTCTTTAGTGTGTTCTGGGTATTGCATTGGAGCACCGCGGTGACCAATTGAAAAATCAGTACGATAAAAAGGACCTTCCTTGCACGATTCTAATTTTGTTTTTAGTGCGCTGCTAGCCATATCGTCAACTAGGTAGTCTGGGCGAGTACCTAGTTGAACATTAGTGCCTTGAGCTACTTCAACAATTTCAACCTCAGTGTTGGTAACAACCACTTCTTTTTCGACTATTTTTACATCGTCATCACAGCCAGTCAGTGAGCTTAATAATAAAAAAGTTGTTAGAAAAGGTATGCGCTTCATTATTTGTCCTTAAAAATAAAAGTGAACGCTACCTTACTAATTATTAATGACAATTTCACTACAGAGTGATTAATTTGCTGATTTAGCCATTATTTGGTTTACCACTAATGCAACCAGCATCACTCCCGCGCCAATGCTTAATCTAAGTAGGTCAGCGTCTCGATTCCAAATAAGCACATTAACAATTATACCGGCAGGAATAAGCAAGTTGTTCATCACCGCCAGCGCGCCAACATTGACAAGCGTCGCGCCTTTATTCCACATAAAGTAGCCTAAACCAGAGGCCACAATACCTAAATAAATAAGTATGCCCCATTGAGTTGAGGTACTTGGTAATTTGTTAAGATCGCCAAATAGGGCGTAACAGGCGCTTGCAACAATTAATGCGCCAATAAAAAACCAACCAAATACGGTTTTATCATCGAGTTGTTTATTAAGCATTAATCGTTTGTAGGTTACTTGGCCGATGGCAAAACTAATATTAGCGCCTTGAACCAGTAATAATCCGACTAAAAAGTTATTGTCTAAGTTTTCATAACGAATGGTAATAGCGCCTAATACGGCAATAAACGCAACGATAAAAAACTGCGGATTAAACTGTTTATTTAGCGCATCGTTTAAAAGCGTAATGTAAAGCGGGGTCATTACAGTAAATAACAGCACCTCTGGCACACTTAAAAACAAAAATGAGTGGTAATAAAAGCCATACATAACCCCCAGTTGCAGTGCGCCTATCAGCATGAGTTTACACGCAAGCGGGGTGGGGATTTTCTTTAAAAAAGGCAAAAATACTAACGCTGCTAAAGCCACACGAATTAACACACTAAACCATGCATCAACTTGGCCTGCTAAGTACACACCAATTAAACTAAACGAAAACGCCCAAAGAAGGGTAACTGCAAATAAATAGCCCATAACACTCATCTTGTCTTAAGTAATGGTGTCAGTTTATCTGTTATATATTGTTCTATAAACAATAAAAGCCCGCAAGCGGGCTTTTATATCAGTTGCTTAAAAATATTAATTAATCAACTAAACCACGGCGCTTAAGCAGGGCGTCAGTGGTTGGTTTTTGGCCTCTAAACTCAATGTAGCTTTGCATTAAGTCACGGCTATTACCTTTTGATAGGATCTCTTTACGGAACTTATCGCCATTTTCGCGCGTTAAGCCACCGTTGTTTTCCATATGAGCAAAGGCATCGGCTGCAAATACTTCAGTCCACAGGTAGGCGTAGTAACCCGCTGAGTAACCACCTGCAAACGTATGGCTAAAGTAGTTTGATTTATAACGCGGTGGAACAGGGTAGTAATCAATACCATGTGCCTTTAATGCGTCACTTTCAAACTGCTGTACGTCAGTTATTTTCTTATCAGAACCAAATGAGTGCCATTCCATATCCAGTAGCGCTGCTGCTAAATATTCAGTGGTACCAAAACCTTGGTTGAACTTTTGCGACTCAAGTACTTTATCAAGTAGTGCTTGAGGAATTGGCTCTCCAGTTTTGTAATGTTTAGCGTAGTTAGCAAGTACCGTTGGTTCAATCATCCAATCTTCGTGTGCTTGTGATGGAAATTCAACAAAGTCACGTGCTGTTGCAGTACCTGCTAGGCTTGGGTATTTAACGTCAGAGAATAAACCGTGTGCCGCATGACCAAACTCATGGAACATAGTTGATACTTCATCAAACGTCATGAGCGTTGGCTCGCCTTCAGCCGGCTTTGGAATGTTTTGTGCGTTGTAAATAACAGGTTTAGTGCCTTTTAAGCCGCTTTGGCTTACGTATGCACTCATCCATGCACCGCCACGCTTACCTTCACGTGCATATGGGTCCATGTAAAATAAACCAATGGCGCTGCCATCGGCGTTAAATACTTCAAATGCCATTACATCGTCGTGGTAAACCGGCAGGTCTTTACGCTCTTTAAAGGTAATACCGTAAAGTTTTTCCATGGCGAAGAACAGGCCGTTATGGATAACCGACTGCATTTCAAAATAAGGCTTAACTAAGGCTGGATCTAGGTTGTATTTTTCAGCGCGTACTTTTTCTGCGTAGAAAGACCAATCCCATGGTTTAAGTTCAAAGTTTTCACCCGAATCATTAATTACTTTTTGAATTGCTTGTGCTTCTGCTTTCGCTTTTTCAACGGCTTTTGGCGCTAAGTCATCTAAAATGCCGTACACGTTATCAGTAGTTTGCGCCATGCGTGAAGTCATTACATAAGAAGCCCAATCTTTAAAGCCTAACAGTTCTGCTTTTTGTGCGCGCAGGTTAGTTTCTTTAATAATGATAGGGCCATTTGTTTTAGCAGCACGATTGGTTGATGCTTTAAAAATCTGCTCACGTAGTTCACGATTTTCAAGGCTTGCTAAAATAGGCTGTTGCGTGGTGTTCACTAAGGTGATCATGTAGCCATCTTTGCCTGCTTTTTTAGCCGCGGCTGCAAGACCGGCAATTTCACCTTCAGATAAACCCGCAAGTTTGCTTTTATCAGTAACCATAATGACGTCTTCTTTAAACGATTTTAATACGTTTTGAGAAAACTCAGTTGATAGTTTTGCAAGCTCTGCGTTGATTTCACGCATTTTTGCTTTTTCAGCATCGTTTAATTTTGCACCGGCTTTTACAAACTGTTTGTAGTAAAAATCGACTAGGCGTTGATCTTCAGCGCTTAACTTATCTTTATTGTCGTATACCGTTTGTACACGTTTAAACAATGCACCATTTAAATAAATGTCATCAGAGTGAGCCGAGAAAACTGGCGCCATTTTTTTATCAATACGTTGGTATTCATCGTTTGAAATAAGGCCTGATAGGTTATAAAACGCAGCTGATGCGCGGTTTAGTAGCTCGCCTGCCAGCTCCATTTCAACTAAGGTGTTTTCAAAAGTGGCTGGCGCTGGGTTGTTGGCAATTGCCAATATTTCTGCATTGTGCTGTGCAATACCTGCATCAAATGCGGCTTCGTATTCAGTCGTACCAAACTTATCAAACTCAGGCGCCATGTATTGAAGTGGACTTGGTTTGAACAATACATTGCTTGCGTTAATGTCTTGAACTTGCGCTGCGGTTTCTTGTGTTGTTTCTTTAGTGCTCTCAGAAGAGCAGGCAGATAATAAAAGTGCACTAGCAATCGTAGTGGCAATCAGTGTTTTACGCATAATAACTCCATAGAAAAAATAGCCGAAATAGGCTTAGTGAGTCGAAAACACAGTTAACTTACCAAATTTTGACTTATATACAACAAAGTTTATCTATTTAAAGCAGGATTTAAACGCAAATTAGATTGCAAAAATAGCTTTAGTAGATAAAAGCAGCAGTACACAGCCCAAATTACCCCAAGGTCAATGCAAGCATGTCGACACGAGGCAATTACGGTTGTTTTACCGTCATTATTTTAAACAGACTGTTACTTATTTAATTTAACCACATGCTAGACTCACTCAATTATTAGCATTTTCTGATTTACTAACTGCTAGCTTATTTTTATATGGAATAATCATGAATATAGAACAAATTAACGACATACTAGGTTTTGTGCTGTTTAGTTATAACGACGTACATATTACGGTTGCTAAAGTCATTCAAGTCCCACTGATTTTATTTACTATGTGGTTTGTGGTTACACGTATTGGTAAATTGATTAAGAAGTCATTACTTGCTCGAAAAATGAGCCCAGATGCAGTGCATTTATTTACTCGGTTTTATTTCATTTTAAGTATTGCGATTTTACTTTTTACCTCCCTTGAGGTGCTCAACATTCCACTAACCGCATTTGCCTTTGTATCGGGTGCCATTGCCATTGGTGTGGGGTTCGGTGCACAAAATATTATTAATAACTTTATTAGCGGTTGGATATTAATGTGGGAGCGGCCAATCCGTATTGGCGATTTTCTAGAAGTTGGCACTGCAAAAGGGGTGGTTGAAACTATTAACACTCGCTCTACCCGCATTCGCAGAAACGACGGGGTGCATATGTTGATCCCTAATAGCCAGTTATTAGAAAATACGGTTACAAACTGGACGCTTATTGATGGCAATGCGCGCTCGTCGGTAAGCGTAGGCGTAGCTTATGGCTCTGACGTGTTATTAGTTAAAAAGTTAATTCAGCAAGTATTAGATGAGCATGAGGCAATACTGGCAACGCCTCAATCAACCGTATTGTTTGATGATTTTGCAGATAGCTCGCTAGTTTTTAATGCTATTTTTTGGGTCTGCGCTGAATCTGAAACTCGCTTAAGACAAGTCCGCAGTGATATTCGTTTTAGGATTTATGAAGTGTTTGAACAACACGATGTGGTTATTGCATTCCCGCAGCGAGATCTTCATATTGATGGTGAAATTGTTCTTAAACGCTCATTAGTGAAAAAGTAGTATTTAAAAAAGTGTCGCGTTATTTCGCTATATTTTTTAACAACTCACTGTAAGGACATATGTCCGCTTTTTGGTTGTTTCGTTGCTAAAAGTACACTAAATGTCGGGATAGTGCGGTTAAGTGTTAAAAATAAGTTTATTTTTTAGTGTTCAATATGCGGTAAATATATTACAGCATGATATAATCTCGCGCATTCAGTCAGCCTTATTTATGCCGTTTTTGTACTCTCGGTAATAAGGTCCGCGCCGCATAGAGCAAGTCGCGAAAAATTGACTGAATCCGTAATTATTTAATTGCGCAACACATCAACCGTTGAACAAGAGTGCACTAAAAAGGTTAACCCTGACATGAAAGCAATGAAAAGATCTACGTTAGCAACCCTTATCAATGCAACGTTGTTCTCTGCCGTAGCAGGTACTTCAATTTCAGCCCTAGCTGCTGAGCAAGAAACTACTGCTAAGAAGAACCAACTAGAAGTTATTCAAGTAACTGCTCGTAAACGAGTAGAAAACGCTCAAGAAGTACCTGTTGCTATTTCAGCCCTGCAAGGCGACAGTTTAGATGCTTACAGCTCAGCTGGTATGGATATTCGTTTCTTAAATGCAAAAATTCCAAGTTTATCTATTGAATCTTCATTTGGCCGTTCATTCCCACGCTTTTATGTACGTGGTTTAGGTAACACTGATTTCGATTTGAATGCTTCACAGCCTGTGTCACTTGTAGTTGATGAAATTGTACAAGAAAATGCTATTTTAAAAGGTTTCCCTGTATTTGACGTAGCCCGTGTTGAAGTGCTTCGTGGCCCACAAGGTACGTTGTTCGGCCGTAATACGCCTGCTGGTCTAGTTAAATTTGATACCGTTAAACCAAGTCAAGAATTTGAAGGTTATGGCTCTGTATCATATGGTAGCCGTGGCGCAGTTGATTTTGAAGGCGCTGTTGGTGGTTCATTAACAGACCGTTTATCAACGCGTGTTTCAGTACTTTGGCAAGACAAAGACGATTATATTGATAATCGAGCACCGGGCTTTGAACAAAAAGATGCCTTAGGTGGTTACACTGAACAAGCTGCACGTATTCAATTTTTATATGAAGGTGACGATTTCACTGGATTATTTAACTACCATGTTCGTGATTTAGATGGTTCGCCAATTCCATTTTACGGCAACGCAATTAAGCCGGGCACGAATGACTTAGCAGACGGTTTTGAAAATGACGTGGTGTATCACGATGCCGCATCTCGTGCGACGCAACAGGTAGAATCGCAAGGCGCAAGCCTAAAACTTGAGTGGGACTTAGCTAACCATACAATAACGTCAATCTCTGGTTGGGAAAGCGCAGAAATTTATTCTCGCGCAGATATCGATGGAACAGCTCTCAGTTTGGCTGAAAGTGCCGATGGTATTCCAGATCAAAACCAATACACGCAAGAGTTACGCCTATCAAGTAACTTTGCTGGTGATGTAAACTACCAGGTGGGTGTTTTTTACTTCGACGAAGCATTAACGATTGAAAACTTTAGCTATGATGCTTCTAACAACGGCGTATTAAATGGTTTTGTTAGTCAACAGCAAGACACTAAAGCATGGGCTGTATTCGGCTCAGTTGATTACACCATTACTGATGACTTGAAAGTAACCGCGGGCCTTCGTTATTCAGACGATGAGAAAGAATTTTCAGCCGATCGTGCTTTCAGTCCTATCGGTGGGCCGTTATATATTGACCAAAATGTTAATGATGATCACGTAAGCTGGGATTTATCAGCTAACTATAAAATCAATGATGATGTAAATTGGTATGGCCGCATTGCTAACAGTTTCCGCGCACCGAGTCTTCAAGGTCGTATCTTATTTGGTAGTGAAGTAACCGTTGCTGATTCAGAAACTGTTACGTCATACGAGACAGGTATTAAATCTGATGTGTTAGATGGCCAAGGCCGTGTTAACGCAACCATATTTTATTACACTATGGATGACCAACAGCTAACAGCTGTAGGTGGTGGTGCTAACTTTAACCGTTTATTAAATGCTGATAAAACAACTGGCTACGGTTTTGAGCTTGATTCTGAGTGGGTGTTAAGTGATGAGCTAAATGCAACATTTAACTTAAGCTATAACAAAACTGAGCTTAAAGACGATACTCTTAGTATTGCTGCACCAAGTCGACTGGAGATTTTAGACCCAGTCATGAATGGTCAAGCTATGCTTGATGGAAACAGCTTACCGCATGCTCCAGAGTGGATCTCTAACATCACACTTCGTTACACTAAAGAGCTCGCTGAAGGTGATTTCTTTGCTTACGCTGATGTGTCGTACCGCAGTGAAATTGACTTTTTCTTATATGAATCAGTTGAGTTTGAAGGTAAGCCGCTAACAGAAGTTGGCCTACGTGCCGGTTATGCATGGGCGCAAGGCGACTACGAATATGAAGTATCAGCATTCGTACGTAACTTATTTGACGAGCAACAAGCAATTGGTGGTGTTGACTTCATTAACAATACAGCAATGGTTAATGAAGAGCGTTACATTGGCGCTGAATTTAAAGTTAATTTTTTCTAATCGATAAATTTAACGTTAAATTGTAATTATTGATAAAAGCCTGCCTAGTGCATAATGCCAGTCAGTTAAGAAC
>NZ_PNCN01000099.1:0-15872 GCF_005886135.1 Pseudoalteromonas sp. S4741
AACAGACTGCTGCAAATTTAATCTTGAAAGGTCAACAGACCCTAATGTAAATTAAGCCCATTTAGCTCATTACGCACCCATTGCTTATCGAGATATTGCTCTAAATTCAGCTGGGCAAATTTTAAAAAGCTGCGCGCAGCATGAGAAATATGCCTGTCTGTGCGCACTACAAAATACCAATGGCTGGCTAAGCAGGTGTCGGTTACATTGAGCACTTTAAAACTGTTATCACCTTTTGGTAATACATGATGGGAAAGCACCGCAATCCCCATTCCCGAGGAAACAGCAACTCGTATGGCTTCGTTACTGGCCATTTGCACGCTATCGCTAAGGACTAAACCACGGCTTTGTAATTCGCTTTCAAAAAGCATACGCGTAGCAGAGCCTGGCTCTCTTAATAAAAATCGATATGGCATTAAATCAGCTAATGTTAATGCTTTTACACCGGCAAGCGGATGATCAAGCGGCACAATAAAGACCAAGGGGTTATGTAAAAAACGCGCAGCTTGGGCATGTTCAAGTGATGGTGGGTGGCTAAACACATAAATGTCGTCTTCTCCACGTTCAAAACGCGCTAATACTGCAGAGCGGTTGCCAATTTCTAATGGCAGCTCTACATGGGGATGGGCATTACTGTAGGGCCCAAGTAACTTAGGCAAAATATATTGTGCAGTGTTTACCATGGCAATTTTACAGCGCCCGCGCTCCCCGCCTTTAAGCTCGGCTAAATAGTCTTGGTAATCATCAAAGTGGCCAAACACTTGCTCACAAGTTCTAAATAATTGTAAGCCAACCTCGGTAACCTGTAATTTTTGCTGTTGCATAACAATTAAAGGCTCATTAACGGCTTCTTGTAAGCGCTTAATTTGCAAAGAAACGGTAGGCTGAGTTAAATGCAATTGCCGAGCAGTTTCGCTAATGGAGCCGGTTTTAACTACACTCATAAAGACTTCGAGTAGCCTAAATGATAGTTGCCTTATGTTCATTACTCACCTCATAGATTTTTATCTATAAGATACTATCATTCATTTTATTATTTACTATACAAAGATAGGTTTACAATAGCGCCGCTTAACAAATTGAGTAACTAATAACAAAAAGGAGAACAGTGTGCCTGATATCGTCGTAATGTTTTTTATTTTAGGATTAGTGGCGGGGATTTTACGTTCTGATTTAGCGATACCTAAAGCCACTTATGACACACTAAGTCTATTGTTAATGCTCACCATAGGGTTAAAAGGTGGTATGGTGCTGCATGGAAACTTAAGCTGGCAGCTTCTTCCTGAAATGGCCTCGGTTATGTTACTCGGTGGCCTTATTCCCCTCACTCTTTACCCTATTTTAAAATATATTGTTAGACTCAGTGTGGCCAATAGCGCCAGTATTGCCGCGCATTATGGCTCGGTAAGTGCAGGTACCTTTGCAGTTGCATTGGCTTATGCAGAGTCGGCTAAATTAGAGGTAGGTGCTGAGGTTACACTGTATTTAGTGATGCTCGAATTACCTGCCATTATTGTCGGTTTAATGCTGTATCGTAAACTCGACCAACAACATAGCCAAAGTAATACACTGTCGCTCAAAGCGCTTTGGCACGAAACACTCACTAACAAAAGCGTGATTTTATTGGTAGGCGGTGTGATCATCGGAATGATGTATGGCACACAGCAAGGCAGCCAAGTAACCAGTCTTTTAACCAGTAGTTTTAAAGTAGTACTGGCGTTATTTTTACTTGAAATGGGTTTAGTGGCTGCGCAAACTCTGCGCCCATTTCCTTGGCAGCATTGGAGACTCGCTGCATTTGCTATTGTCACTCCGCTATTTTTAGGTACTATCGGCGTAACTGTAGGCACACTATTAAAATTGGAATTAGGCTCGGTGGTGATACTCGGTAGTTTAGTGGCTAGTGCGTCCTATATTGCAGCCCCTGCGGCGATTAAAGCAGCCGTTCCCAAGGCTGATATTGGCCTAGCTATGCTGAGCTCTTTAGGGGTAACGTTTCCGTTTAATGTGATTGTTGGTATTGGTTTGTACCATAAGTTTGCGCTTGCCATGCACTAAAATAAACACCAATAAAGCCCAATAAAGCCCAACATGGGCTTTTATTTTTTAACTATGCCCCGCCATTAATAAGTTATTACCCTTTTTAAAAACTCAACAAATATAAAACAAAAACGCTAACTTATTTCTACAATCAGATTGCAATTAAGCGATTAATTTACGTAAAAAAACATTTTAAAAATTATTTTGATTGAGCAATTAAAAAACACTTTACTTGGTATAAAAAGCAGCATAAATTCGCAGCCAAATTAATCTGCTTCAAATAATCGAGCCACTATCACACCTAAATCAGCAATTATTTAAACCCTTTTTATCGGAATAATCTAATGGTGGAACTTGCCGCTAATAGTAAATCAAATAATCCTTTAGCCCCTGTTATTGGTTTATCTTTTTTTGCTATTGCTTCGGGCTTTTTAATGAGCCTGATCCCGTTATCACTGAGTGCTTTTAAGTTAAGTATTGATCTTGCGCCTTGGCTTGCCAGCGTTTTTTATTTTGGTTTACTTATTGGCGCGCTGTGTATTGAGTGTGTGGTAGTAAAAATTGGCCACCGTATGGCATTTATCGCATTTTTAATGTTGCTGATCATCAGTGTTATTGCACAGATCATTTCCCCTACAGCCACTATGTGGTTAACTGCTCGCTTTATTGCTGGTATTGCTGTTGCGGGAGTATTTGTCGTGGTTGAGTCGTGGTTGTTAATGGCAAATACTCCTAAGGCGCGAGCTAAACGCTTAGGTTTATATATGACCTCTTTATATGGTGGCAGCGCTGTGGGGCAATTAGCAATCACACCGCTTGGCACTGAAGGTGCCGTACCGTATTTATTTGTCGTAGCCCTTTTGGCGTTGGCTATTTTAGCTCCATTATTAATTACAAAAGGCCAACCTAATGCTCAGCAATTACAAAAGCTGCCACTTAAAGAGTTAAAAACTCTAAGCCGCCCTGCTATTTTAGGCTGTTTAGTATCGGGATTATTACTAGGCCCTATTTACGGGTTATTACCAGTTTATATAGCCGCGCAAACTGATCAAGCCCAATATACCGGCTTACTTATGGCGGTGATTATTTTAGGTGGTATGCTGGTGCAACCTTTAGTGAGTTATTTATCAACCCGTATTATAAAAAGCTTACTTATGGCTATTTTTTGTTTTGTTGGTGCTGCCAGCGTAATGGGAGTATTAAACGCACATAGCTTTGGCGGATTAGTTGTAAGTTACTTTGTATTAGGTGCGTGTAGTTTTGCACTTTATCCGATTGCAATTACTTTAGCGTGTGACTCCTTACCTATGGCAAAAATAGTGTCAGCCACTGAAATAATGCTGCTCAGCTACAGTGTCGGCTCTGTATTAGGCCCGTTGTTGGCAACACATTTTTCTGATGCAAGCCATGGTGTGCTTATTTATTTAGGTGGTTGTTTAATTACCACCTGTATTTATATGCTCATAAAAAGTATGAAAAAAATACCTACAGGTAACACCCCTGTTGCAGGTTAACTAACGCGATAAACCGCTTAAGCTTATTCGTTTGCCACTAAGCGGTTTTTACCTGCGCTAACACTGTACTGCTTATGTTTTTTAACTCTTTTAGCTCAATGTGATGCTCGTTTATGAGCTCGTCAACAAAACAGCTGCGGTTGTTGTCATCACTTATGATAAACACCTTGTGTTTAGCACGAGTGAGCGCCACATAAAATAAGCGTCGCTCTTCGCTATGGGCATACAAATCTTTAGCGGGTAAGAGAGCTTCTAACATTGCAGGCGATGGCTTAGTGCTTGGAAATCCAAATTGCCCGCCATGCATACCTAATATAACTACATAATCGGCTTCTTTACCCTTTGAACCATGAAAGGTATCACACTCAATTTGTAATGAAGCAAAGGTGTGCTGCAAGGCGTTAATATCGGCTTTAGTAGGTAACTGAAAGCGATAGCGTGCCAGTAAATACACAACAGCGGGCTTATTTTTGTTTATAGTGTCGAGTAAATGGGCAAGTGCCCCATTATTTAGCTCAGCTATTTTTGTATTTTTGCTTGAGACAACATTCGCTGTTTTTAATACGCTAATAGCGGGCTCTGTCACTTGTGATAACGAGTTAATTTGCTTAGCTAACTGGGCAGGGTTTTTCATGATAAAACATGAAGCAACCTCACTAATTTTATTATTAAAACGAAACGTAACATCCAATATGGTTTGTGTGGTAAAACCAAAATGTGCGGCAAATTCTGTGGTAAGGCGCATATCAGCACCACTAAAACGGTAAATAGCTTGCCAGTCATCGCCTACTACAAACAATGAGCTTCCAGGCTTACTATCGCGCAGCGCTTTAACCAACGCCGCACGCGTAGGCGATATATCTTGAAATTCATCAACCATGATATAACGCCAAGGTGATATAAACTTTCCTGTATTAACATAATCGAGGGCTTTGAGGATCATATCGTCAAAGTCTATTTCACCTTGAGTATCTAAATAATGGTTATAGTTGGCTAATAATGGCTTTAATAATTTCCAAGCCTGCTGTATCTGCTTTGAATCGTTCTCAAGCGTTATATTTGCTGTTTTATACACGCTAATTAATTGACTAAATAATGTCGCTAATTTGGTTAAATAACCACCAGCTTTTATCTCTTTTAGAAGCGCTATATGATTAGGCTTTGCAGTGCTTAATTCAAACCCACTTTTAACGTCATTAAGATTGTTATTTATATAGTTTACCAATGCTTTAGCATACTGTGGCTTAGCATTAGCAAGCGATTCAAAACACCTTTCAACCCATTTTATTTTAGCTGTTTCGTTTTCAGCAAGTTTAGATATTTTAGGCGTTTTTCTCTCAACCTCACCAATAATTGTTAAACCTAAGCTGTGAAAAGTGGCGGTTTTTATAGCCTGTGTTTTCAGCTTAGATTTAATACGTTCGTCCATTTCACTGGCGGCTTGCTTGCCATAGGCCAATAATAAAATATCGCTGTAATTAGCTTGATTACTTTTAACTAAATAGCCCGCTCGCGCCACCATTACACTGGTTTTACCGGTGCCGGCTCCGGCTAATACGAGGTTATTATCGTCATCAATAATACATGCCCGTCTTTGCTTTTCAGTAAGTGGGTTTGCTTCAACGTTGTCGAAAAAACCAGCATAACGCTGCAACTGTGTCTGTGTGTATTTATGCTGTAAAAAGCGAGTTAATGAATCGCTCCACTGACTATATTGTTCGAGCAGTTTTATTTGCGTGCTAACGACTGCCAATGCCTCACTCTTTTTTATCCAAGGTAACCAGCGGTTGTATTGTTGTTTAACGCGCTGTTTTATATCTGCCACATAGGATTGACGCAAAAATTGATGATGTGCAAATTGGTTAATATTTTCTAGCAGCTCATTTAATGGTTCAATATTATTATTGACCCATAGCTGATCCGTCTTGGCTTTAAGTATTCGGTGACTGCCATACGCCCTCATCCACACTCGATACTGCCCAGACTGTGTTGAAAAACGTAGTGTTTGTCCAAGCACCCCATATTCATAACAAATAGGCGAGGTTAAATCGCACCAATTCAGTGTATCTGTGAGCTTTTTGTTGTTAATGACTAAACCTTGTTGATTAATATCAACAGCGAGGTGTGGGGTAAACAGGCGGCCAAATACGCTGGGGAAAATAGAATTCATTAACAGCAGAATTCCTTTATAAAAATGAACCAATTAACGCTATTTTAAGGTAATACGCGCTGTAAGGATAATAAATCTGGCGGTAAAATTTTCAACGCGTTAAAGTAGAACAAAAAACAACCAATCAATTTATCTATTTCCTTGGCATAACTTCCTACTGTGACTAATGTTTACTCTACATACAAGACAACGCGATGAAAAGGCAAACCGAAACCTTTTTTTGAAGCCGTTACCGTTATTTTAAATGCTGACAGAGACATATACCAAGCACGTATTGCACTGGAAAATCTACTCAGTGCCACAGGCGATAATGAGACCAATAAAGCAGAGTTTTTAGAAAACGCTGAACAAGTCAAAGACCGCTTCACAAACTAACTTATTAGCGTTAAATGCCGCGATTGAGGCTGCCAGAGCTGGTGAGCAAGGCCGAGGGTTTGCCGTTGTCGCTGATGAGATTAGAATGTTGGCTACCCGCACACAACAAAGCACCGATGAAATAGATACAATGATCCAACGATTAAATAACAATGTAAAAGCGTCATCAGATTCTTTTAAAAACAGTCAAACAAATGCTAATGCCACACTAAGTAATTTTGATGCCGTTATTAGTATTTTTAGCAACCTAACTCACACCTTTGAAAAAGTGCAGCAAATGTCGGCCGAAACCGCACAAGCAGCACAAGAACAATCCCATGTAGCAAATGAGATTAATAGAAATTTGGTATCGTTAAAGAACAGTCAGCACAAATGAAACAAACCTCTGAGCAAATAACACTGCAGTCAAAAAATATATCAGCGCTTTACAAGCAAATGAAATCGCAAGTAGATAGCTTTAAGGTATAGTGTTATAAGCTTGTAAAACAATGGCGCAGCGTTTACTGCGCCATTAAGATAAACCCAACTAAACCGAATAGCCTAGGCTAGTGTATCAATAATAATTATTTCACACTCTGTTGTTGCAGTTAGCGTGATAAAATCAGCATGAGTGACCTCAGCACCATCCCCTTTGTTCATGGTAATTACTCTGTTTTTGTCATCTACAGTAAATACACCATCAGATGCAAGTACATAAGCTTGATGATCAATACGCTGAGTGATGGTGGTACCTTTTGCAAGCTTTCCACCATAAATGCGTGTTTGTTGATTGATAAATAATGTGTTACCCGCATCTTCTGCATAACCCGATACTAAAAGCGTAAGCTCGTTAGCTACGTCGGTCGGAAATTTTTTACTTTCCCAACGCGGCGGCACATCTTGTTTATTACTTTGAATCCAAATTTGATAAAAAGTAAGAGGCTTATTGGTACGATTATACTCAGAATGCACAATGCCTGTGCCTGCACTCATTACCTGCACTTCTCCTTGCTCGGTTATACCTTTATTACCCATATTATCTTGATGAGTAATGGCACCACTGCGTATGAAACTAATAATTTCCATATTTTTGTGTGGATGCGCTCCAAATCCCATTTCAGGTGCAACCCAATCATCATTAACAACGCGTAATGTACCAAAGCCCATACGTGCTGGATTATAGTAATGTGCAAAACTAAAATGATGTTTAGATTTAAGCCAACCGTGATCGGCACTGCCTAAACTGTTCTTTGGATAATGATTGATCATGGTCTTTCCTCAAAAAGAATAAACATTAATTAATAAGGACGTTCACGGTCGTGTGGAGCATCAAAATGATGCTTTGCACCCAGCGGTACTATTTGTGTTGGATTAATCGTTAAGTGGCTTACATAGTAATGCACCTTTGTGTACTCTAAATCGACGGTTTCTTTAACACCCGGTACTTGGTACAGCTCGTTAACGTAATTGCTAATATGGTGAAACTCGCTTAATTTTTGACGGTTACACTTAAAATGCCCGTGATACACCGCATCAAAGCGAATAAGGGTTGTAAATAAACGCCAATCAGCTTCTGTAATAACATCACCAACGAGATAGCGCTGCTTAGCTAAACGCGCTTCTAGCCAGTCTAAACTATCAAATAGTGCGGTGTAAGCCGCGTTGTAAGCCTCTTGTGTAGTAGCAAAACCGGCTTTATATACGCCATTATTAATGGTGTTATAGACACGGTTATTCACGGCTTCGATTTCTTCACGAAGTGGCTCTGGATAATAATCATCAGTATTGCCAGTTAGCTCATTAAACGCACTATTAAGCATACGAATGATCTCTATTGATTCATTATTTACAATAGTTTGCGTTTTTTTATCCCATAAAATCGGCACAGTAACCCGCCCTTCATAACTAGGATCGGCTTTTAAATATAATTGATAGGCGTAATCTAAGTTATAAAGTGGATCGCCCTGCTCGCCAAATTCCCAGCCGTTTTCCATCATTGGCGCTTCAACAATGCTCATAGAAATAATATCTTCGAGCTGCTTTAATTTACGAAAAATAATCGTTCTGTGCGCCCATGGGCACGCCAGCGATACATATAAATGATAACGCCCCGCCTCAGGGGGGAATTTGCTTTGTGGCGCTGATGAAATAGTATCCCTAAAACGGCTGTCTTGACGTACAAATTTACCGTCGCTTTTTTCGGTGTCGTACCATTTATCGACCCATTCACCGTTAACAAGTAATCCCATGTCCGTCTCCTAAGTATGTAGAATGTGCCAACCTTAGGCAGATTGGCAGCTTAAAGTTCAATCAGTTATATGTTCAGCTTATTGGTTTAATTTGTTATGAATTTTTCCATCAAGGGATAGCTTTCCAGCTCCTTGAATAAATAAGGCTAAGGTAATTGCCAACAACGATAAACCAAACTCGTAACCGTTGTTGCTCATAAATAAACCGTTATCTATATGTACGGTAAAAATAGCAACCACCATAGTGATAGCCAGTACAAAACTCGCAGGACGCACCAGCAAACCAACGATGAGTAGTAATCCACCAAAAAATTCAGCGCCACCCGCCATTAACGCCATTAAATAGCCCGGTGCTAAGCCAATCGACTCCATCCATTGCCCTGTACCTTCCAAGCCATAGCCACCAAACCATGCAAACAGTTTTTGTGCCCCATGAGCACTAAACACTAATCCTGCAATAAACCTTAATGGTAGAGTTGCAAAAGACTGTTCAGTTTTTGTGATGGCAGCTGTGATATTTTTAATCGTCATAATGTTTACCTGTATTGTTTTTGTTGATTATGCAGCTATTGTATAAGTTGAATTAAAATTAAATAACTCCTATTATTTGCTTTATATGTTCAAATATTTTGAACAGTTAATATTTGGTATGATGATGAATACACCCCCTATTAGCATAGAAGCTTTACTGGTATTAGACGCCATTGAGCATCGTGGCAGTTATGCAGCCGCTGCAGAACAACTTAATAAAGTGCCATCAGCCCTGTCGTATATTGTTAATAAACTTGAAGAGCAATTAAATGTAACCTTGTTTCAGCGCCAAGGTCGGCGAGCAGTTTTAACCCCCGCAGGTAAACATTTACTGAGCGAGGGGCGTAAAGTGCTCAATGCTATAAATATTTTATCGGAGCAAACACAAACCATAGCTAATGGCTGGGAGCCTAGAATACGGATTGCTTGTGACTCAATTATTGACGTAACTAATGTTTTTGCTGCTTTGCAACAATTTTTAATTGAACATAAAAGCATTGAAATTGATGTAAAAGAAGAGGTCATGAGCGGTACATGGGAGGCATTAATAGAAGACAATGTTGACTTAGTGATTGGTGCACCCGCCCCCGTGCCTGCTCAAAAAGGGATCAGGGCAGTGAAAATAACGGATATTCAAAATGTACTTGTGGTTCACCCATCCCACCCTTTAGCAAAAGAGCAAAAACCAATCAAGCCTAGTGTTCTTGGTCAATACACCACTGTGATAGTTCATGATTCTGCAAAACAAAGTATTCCGTGGTCAGCTAATTTAATCGAAGGTAGTCAACGTTTTTATGTAAGCTCCGTAAAACAAAAAATTACCGCTATTTTATCGGGAATCGGGATTGGTTATTTACCAGTAAACCTTATTGCTGAACATATTAAAGCTAAAACACTTCATGTTGTGGAGCTCATTGAACCACGTCCTATTCAAGACTTATACCTTGCATGGAAAATAACCAACAAAGGTAAAGGATTAAAAAAATTGACTCAACTTTTAATCGACAATAATTTACAGACATGAAATAAGCCAACTACATAAATGCAAAAGCCCATGCTAACAAAATTAGCATGGGCTTTTTTAATCACTAATAGATGTTATAGAGCAAGATCTTGCTTAGCACGTGTTAAGTTGTGCGACACTAACTCGTTACCTGATATTTGCTGTGCTTCGTAAAAGTCAGATAACGCTGCGGTTTCGTTTTTAGCCATTAAACGGCCAACACCGCGGTTACTTAAAGCAAATGAAGTCAGCTCACGTACTTTAAAACGTGGGCCTGTACTTTGCTGTAATAATGTAATTGCTTTTGAGCAAATTTCTTCAGCTTGGCTGTAGTTTTTTGATTTTACATTTAATGCGCAACTGTTAAATGCAACTTCGAATTCTTGTGGGGCTGTTGCAGCCTCTTCAATAACCATTAACTTGTAGTCACTTTGATCAGCCATTACAGCAGCTGAGCAAGTTAATAAAGAGCCAAGAGCGATGGTTTTGATAAGTGAGCGTTTCATGATTAGTTTCCTATTTGGTTAGTCGTGCTTGTTGCCGACAACTAAACTTTAGAGTGTTTACTTAATCTCGACAAACGATTAAAAACAAACCAATAAGTGAAAAAAACTAACCTATAGACTTTAGTCTAATTAAACTGAGCATATTCGTTTTAATAAAAGCGACAAATAACCGCTCGTTTAACTAAGCTGCAAACCCGGCTTGATTATTTACTGATTTAAGTATTCAATCGCTTCTTCTTGTAAATCAATATATTCATCTTCAGACATATTTAACTTTTTAAGTATAAACGGTTCAAGGCGCTCCCAATCTTTAATTTTTTCATCACGTAAAATACTATTTACTATGCTTTCAGAGAGCTTTAATACACAAAAACAGAGCTGTTGATTAGGATCGGATGTATCCTCAAGTAAACTTAAATCATGATGGCGTAAAATAAGCTGGCAAATATCTCTTGGTTAATGCCAACTCGATGCTAAGTAATAGCCGATAATGGCATGGTTAGCGCCATAAACACGATCTTCAATATCAACTAAACTTTCTTTACTGCTTCTATTTGAACCATGCAGCACATTGACGTAGTCGTCATATTTAATCGCCATCGGAACTATGCCACAATCATGAAATAAACCGAGAGTGTATAAGTATTCAACTGGAATTTTATTTTTTACTCGCTGTCCAACAATCATGTTTACATTAGCAATTTCAGACGCGTTATCCCAAAAACGCTCTAAACTAATACAACATGTTTTTTGTAAAAACATTTGCTTTAATTTAAGCGCAGGAATAAGTGCTTCTATGCCATTCCAACCTAAAAACATGATGGCTTGTTTAATATCAGACACACTACGTACTAAGCCATAAGCGGGTGAATTAACAATTTTTAAAATAGCAGACGCTATAGCCACATCTTTAGCAATGATTTCTGCGGCGTCTGAAAGCGAGGGCTCTTGTGCAGATGCTAATAATTCAAGGTCATTTAAAATTTGTGGTTTTGGGGGAATAATAAAGTTTTTATTTACATCTGATAATACCTGCTCATTAACGACAATCATCGATGTCTAGCCTCCAGCTAAGCTATATGGATTATTTATTTAATTCCATTTGAACTTTTATACTAGAAGTTGATTAGAGATTTATCAATTTGTAGGTGCTGAAATTGGTAGGGTAAAATAATTTTTAAAAACCAAAGCAGCACACGCCCGGTATATAGACGTGTGCTTTGAATACTAGCTTATTAGAAGTAATAGCCAATATTAATGTTGAAGCGGCGTTCAGTTTCGCTGCTATCGCCCGCTAATGAACCGCCAACAAACGGCATGTTTTTACCATGAACTAAATCAAAGTATGTAAATAAACCACCTGCAGCGACCGAGAAACCGGTTACGTTCATCCAGGTATCTTTGCTGTTGTCTGATTTGTCGTAAATAGCGCTGTAGTCATTATAAAACTGTAAGTTTGTTACTGCGCCCCATTGCACCGGCACACTGTATGCTATGTTTGCACTCGACATAGTTGCTTCCGCTGCCATGCTATCGTAAAACGAGTAAGCGCCTACAGCAATACGGTTTACGTTATCAATATCGTAGTTGTATTCGCCATGTTGTAATTGCAAGTTCCAAGGGCCCATATTACTGTTTAAATGTAATGCCCATGCGTTATAATCACCTGCGCGGTCAACACCATCATGCAAGCCACCAGCAAGCGCTGACACACCAATTTCAGTTTTACCACCCTCATGCTCTAGGTGGTAGCCGTAACGACCTGAGAACGTATTATATTCACCAATTGGATTGGTCGGCTCAGCGTAAACACCATCCCCGGCTTCTCTAAAACCAACAATGTCGTAAGAATAGCGATCGCTGCGGTTATCTACATAACCATCAACACCACCTAATTCATCATTTTTGAAAAAGCCTAAATCAAGCTGCCAGTTATCGGCAATTTTACGCTTAAATAACACCCCTAAATCGTGGTCGTCTTCAAGGCCAACGTAATAGTTAGTGCTGAAAAAGTAGTTATGTGAGTTGTATGGCCAGTTACCAAAAGGAACCTGAGTAATACCTGCTTGAACTTGCCAATCATCAGCAAAATCGTAAGCTGCATAAGCGTATTTAACAGCGGTCATATAATCAAAAAAGCGAATTTCAGCGTTTAATTTTACATCACCCACATCGCCTGAGAAATTTAGACGAAAAATATCAAAATCAAAATCGCCACCGCGATTTTTATTATCGTCATCATACGAGGTGTGGCTATAGTTGGTTCGAACAGCACCGCCAATTTTAATTCCCTGAGGCTTGTGTTCATGTTTAGCTACTTTAACTTCAGCTGTATCTTCTTTCTGTTCAATGGTGCGCTCGATTAATTTTTCACTTTTTTGCTCTGCTTTTGCAAGTTGCTTTTGCAGCATTTCCACTTGTTTTTGTAAGCTGCTTAATTGCTGCTTTACTTTATCAAGATCTGTATCTGCATGTGCCGGATGTGAAAAAACAACCATAGCCACTGCCAGTGCTAAAGGTTTCATAGGTGTCATAATTTGTCCTTGCTTGCCTTGTTGATGTTATTAACTCGAACTTGGTCAGCGTGAGCTAAGTACCTGCTTGATTTTACATGTTGTTTTACAATGATAACGTATTTTTACAACTCTTCAATTACACTTTATGATTTTGCGCAACACACACACTACTTTTTAGCGGGGTAAGCATAACAATTAATCATCATTTTAATAAATGAAAGCAGCAGCTAGCAAAATTAAAGCTTAAAAAATAGCAGGATGATCATGTACCTATTTTTAATGTGTTATTATTTAAAAATCATATTTAAAACAGCCAGTTTGTTGCTACATATATAAATTAAGGACTCTCAAAAAATGAAAAATAACGATACCTTTAACACAATTGCTACGTTAATTTTTAAGCATCTTTATAATAACTTTCCAAGCCCAAGCCAGTTAGATCCTGAACAATTAATTAGCGACACCTCAGAACATCAAGGTGAGCAAATAAAAGGAACAATCGCGTTTCTTCTTCATGAGGAATATATATTTTCGACGCCCAGCGCCACTTTTTTGCTAACCGAAAAAGGCTTTAGCCACGCTTTATGTCCAAAGTTTTGATCTAACTTTACTTTTAAGCACTAAAGCTTAAGTGAATTACTATAAGAAGTTACAACAATGAGTGATTTTATTTGGTTACTTCCAGCAGCGGTACTCACTATCATTTTAATTAAACTGATTAAACAATCTAAAAAACTGCCTTAGCTTTTTATTTAATGAGTACGCTTTAGCAATTTTTGGATTTGCGCGATTACTATCCTTGGCTCATTATTTTGTGGATAGTGGTAACTTTTACCGGTTAGCACTGTCACACCTTGAGGAAAAGCATTAGCCCAGTTTGCATGCAGTTCCCCCCACATTTCACGCCCTTTATCAGTAAAAAATAACACCGACGGATTTTCATACTTTTTAATTGAGGCAATAACCGTCACAGGAATATCAGCTATTTGTGGGTAATCGGGCAAAGGTCGCTTAGACCAAAAGTCTAAATACTGATTTGACATACCGTTTTTCATATCATCACGTTTTATCGCGGCAATTTCTTTTTCAGTGCGCGATAAATCAATCTTACGCATAATATCAACATCATGCTCTGAGGCGGGTTCAATTAACATTAACGCTTTAATGTTATCAGGCTAGCTTGCTGCAAATACTCTTGCGATATAAGCTCCATAAGAATGCGCCACATAAATCACCGGCTCTTCAATTTTTAATGCTTTAAGTAATAGTGAAGCCTCAGCAGCATACTCCTCTGAGCTATAGTTTTTCTTTATTTGCGCTGAGCCGCCATTGCCAATTCGAGAATAACGAATTACTTTTGCATGCTTGGTAATCGCTTTATAAATTGGATATATACCTTTTGATAATTAATCAAAATATATTTATATAATAGGTTTTGATTAACACGTAAGGGAAATATTTATCATTTTTATAATTCTTATAAACTTAATAGTGTTTTGAGAAAAGGTGGGGGAATAAGACTTGTAGGTAAGGGTTAGCCCTCAATGAGGGCTTTAGGTATTAAACTCTATCTTTTATGCAGGTTGATATATTTTTAGCTAGATCTTGTATTTTCAACTCAGCTTCAGAAATACTACCATCTTTCCTTTGATAAACACTTGTCCAACCTAAAGAGTCGAAGTATTGTTGTAAGGAGTTAAAGCGGATATTTAAGTTGTTATCTTTAACTTTTATTGCCATTGTTGTTTTTAAAGGCATAGGGGTGAAGCCTGAGAGCATATAACTAGATTCGAAAGCAACTGCTAATCTACCTGACTCTTTATCTTGGTAGTCGAAAAACTGCCCACTGCTCGAAGGCGCTGTAATATTTTCTAAAGAGCAATCTACAGATGCGAAATACAAGTCATTTTTACTCGCATTTATTTCATACTCAAATGGGTCTATAACTACTGGTTCTTTGGTAACAGACGAACAACCTGCTGCAATTAAAATAGTTGATAAGATTGAGAATTTCTTTAACATTTTATATCCCTATAATTTTTTTGGACAATGATTAAAGCACACTCGGTTTTGATTAACAAGCAAACAGCGTTGACGAAATATTGAACTAGATATTCATTAAACTTTTTAGCTTTAAAAAATATGTTGACTTCAATTTTAATTCGTAGAATAGTATTTGGGTAATTTAATTACACAAACAGGTTGTACGTCCCTATCTTCAATTTTAGATTGCTGCGCGTCTCCCTTTCAAACTATCAAGTTTTTAAGTGGGCAATCTTGTCTAAAAATTATCTATCAATAAACCACATTTTAGAGCGTTACGGCTTTAGCCGAACTACTTTTTTAACATAAGAAAAGCAGGTAGTTTCCTTAAACCTGTTACACCTAAAAATTGTAGCCCTCGTTGGTCTGTAAGTGATTTGCTAAAGTGGGAAAGTAATAACACTCAGAGTCACTTAAATTAAAATAAGCATTGTTTCATTCAGCTATTACAACTCAGGTTCTATAAAATACTAAAAGTAATAGCAATATATTTAAAAGGATTTACAAATGATAAGAATACATGAAGTTAAAAAAGAGTCACAAGCTGACACACTTGGACTACTTTCAGGTGACGTTATATATGAAGTGAATAACACTAAAATTGCTGAACCTTATGACTTCTTATCTGAGCTATTAAAAGCGGTAGTGTTTAGAAATCTGTGTCATTTCAGTAATATTAAGAAAACAGGAGTGACACATGACTCAATCTTTCGACTTCAACAAAGCATTAGCTGAACTTCAATCTGGTAAAGGGTTAACTGGTGAAGATGGTGTTTTGACACCGCTAATTAAACAATTAACTGAAGCTGCACTCAGAGCAGAGCTAGAGCAGCATCTAGAAGCTGATCTGCAACCAAACCGTAAGAACGGCACTAGCAAAAAAACCGTTAAATCATCTGTAGGTCAATTTGAACTTGAAACACCAAGAGACCGCGCTGGCTCCTTT